>JAGOBN010000136.1 GCA_017999235.1 Anaerolineales bacterium
GTGTATTCCTGCTCATCAATAAAGCGGGACGGGCCGGGTGTGTCGCTGTGCCAGCCCCAGCTCACCACGAGCGGCTCGATCCGCGGCTGGACCTCGCGCCGGACATGGAGGAAGGCTGAACCCTTGGGCGCGGAGAGCCACTTGTGACAATTGCTGCTATAGACATCGGCGCCCAGGGCCGCGAGGTCCAGCGGCAGCTGGCCCACCGTGTGCGCGCCATCCACAATGGTCAGCAGGCCGGCGGCGCGCGCCCGCCGACAGACTTCGGCCACCGGGAAGATCAGGGCGGTGGGGGAGGTGAGGTGGCTGAGGAAGATCACGCGGGTGCGCGCGGTCACCCCCGCCCACAGCGCGTCCGCGACGGCGGCGGGGGTGGATAAAGGCACCGGGATCGGCTGGGCCACGTAGCGAGCGCCGGCTTTTTCGCACGCCCGGCGCCAGGCGCGGTCCAGCGCCCCGTATTCGTGATCGGTGGTCAGCACTTCATCGCCGGGTTCCAATCGCAGGCTGCGGATGACGATGTTCAGGCCGTGGGTGACGTTGGGCACGTAGACCAGATCATCCGCGTCCGCGCCGACATAGCCGGCCAGGGCCGCGCGCGCGGCGCGCATCAGGTCGGCATAGCGCCGGCCGATAAACTCCACCGGCTGGCGCTCCAGCTCCAACTGCCAGCGTTGGTAGTCTTCAAAGACGGGCCGCGGGCAGGCGCCGAAGGAGCCGTGGTTGAGAAATACGACGTCCGGATCGAGGAGATAGTGGGAGCGCAGACCCGTGGACATAGATCTGATTGTAGCTGAACTCCCCCCGCTCGCAGCGGCCGCCTCAGCCAGGGAGCCGCTAACGCGGCCGGCGCTTCCAGGCTTCGGCCACGCACTTGATCTCGCCATAGGTGGTGAAATCATCCAGCCGGGCCTTGAGCGGCGCCAGATATTGGGCCGACCCTTCCGCCTCGATGGCGGCCACGATGCGGGCTTGCGTCGCCGCCGGCACGACCACATTCACGTCCACCTGGCCGGCGGCGATTAATTCCGCCAGATGGCTGTAGATGGTGCCTTCGGTCAGCCCGCGCTCGGCCGCAATCTGCTCCGGCGTCAGCGCGCGTTCCAACAGCTCGCGGGTGAGCGCCAGGGTGCCGCCCGCCTCCCGCGCCGCCCGCCAGCGCGCCGCCTGGCCGGGGTTGGCCGGCCGTACTTCCACCGCCAGCGCGGCGCGGTTGTGCAGGGCGTTCTCGCCCAGCGCCGTGAGCGCCAGCACCGGGCGCAGACCCCCGGCTTGGCTCACATGCCCAGAGTCCAACAACTGCTCGATGAGGGCTTCTATATCGGCCACGCGCAGATCGGCCAGCTTGCCGTAGTACGGCCGGCCGCGCAGATCGGCCACGGCCTCGCCCTCCGAGCCGCGCAGAAACTGCGCCAGCTTACCCTTGCCCAGCGGCCGGCCCAGCCGAACCACGGCGTCCAGCACGATCAGGGCCGCGCGTTCGGATTGGGAGAGTTCGGTCAACAAAGCCTGGTGGGCCGCCGACGGCGGCGCGGCGGCAGGCCGGGACCGCGGGTGCGGCGTATGGGCCGCGCAATTATCACAGCACGCCTCGGCCGGCACCGGGCTGGGGTCATGATCCCCGAAGTGCTGGAGCAGGGCGCGCCGGCGGCAGGCCGTGGTCTGGGCATACGCCACCATCCGGCCGAGCAGATCAAATTTGTGCCGCTGACGCGCCCGGTTCTCGGCCTCCAGGCGGCGCAGGGCGGCGTCGGTCAGCGGCGCGCTCTCAAACCGCAGGCGGTTGTAGGCTTCGTCGGTGCGGCGCAGAGCGCCGGCCAGTTCCAGTTGATCCAGCCCGACCCGCGCCTTGCTGCCGCTTAGCTGGGTGGCCGTCTCGATCTCAGCCAGCCCGGTGGCGTCGGTCAGCCGGCGCAGATGGTCGTGCAGGTGCCGCAGTTCGGCGGCGGTGGGCGCGCCGGCCTCAATGAAGTGCTGGTGCAGGGCCGCATCCTTGGCGGCATGGAGCAGGACCGCTTCGGCGGGCAGGCCATCCCGGCCGGCGCGGCCGGCTTCCTGGTAATAGGCCTCCAGCGTGCCGGGCAGGGTGTAATGCAGCACGAAGCGCACATCCGGCCGGTCAATGCCCATCCCAAAGGCGTTGGTGGCGACCACCAGCGGCAGGTCGCCGGCCAGAAAGGCCTCCTGCACGCGGCTGCGCTCGGCCGGCGGCCGGGCGGCGTGGTAATAATCGGCCGGCCGCCGCAGTTCCTCCCGCACGAAGGCGGCCACACTCTCGGCCTCGCGCCGCGTGCCGGTGTAGATCAGGCCGGCCCCCTCGGCGCCGGCCAGGAACTCGCGCAGGCGCCGCCGCTTGACGTCGTCGGTGCGCGCCGGGAGGCCGCGCAACACCAGGTTCGGCCGGTTGAAGCCGGTGATGACGCGTGCGGCCTGCTCCAGCCCCAAGAGCCGAAGCATGTCGTCCTGGACGCGCGGCGTGGCGGTGGCGGTCAGCGCCAGGGTCACGGGGGTGTTCAATTGGCGGCGCGCTTCGGCCAAAAACAGGTAATCGGGCCGGAAATCGTGGCCCCACTGGGACAGGCAGTGGGCCTCGTCAACGGCCAGCAAGCTGAGGGTGAGCGGCTGGAGCGCGGCGCGGAAGCCGGGGCTGCGGAAGCGCTCCGGGGCGACCAGCACCAGTTTATATTCGCCGGCCGCCAGCGCGCGCAGGCGCCGGTTTTGTTCCGCCAGCTCCAGGGAGGAGTTAATGAAAGTGGCCGGGATGCGCCGGCGGGCCAGCCCATCCACCTGATCCTTCATCAAGGCGATCAGCGGGGAGACCACCAGGGCCGTCCCCCGCTGGCACAGCGCGGCCAATTGGTAGATGAGGGATTTGCCGGAGCCGGTGGGCATCACCACCAGCGTATCGCGGCCGGCCAAGACGTGCGCTAACGCCTCGGCCTGGCCGGGGCGGAAAGCGGGATAACCAAAATGTTGGCGCAGGGCGGCGGACAGATCCGGGGACACCCCCGCATTCTAACAGCCGCCAAGACTCCGAGCCAAAAGCCGGGCGGTGGGGTCTCGGCGGCCGGGCTGCGTCCTAATGAGGCCGCGCCGGTTGGCGCGCCAACCGCGGGGCGGCGGGAGCGGCGGGCTGCGGCGGCGCCCAGGCCGCGGGCGGCGGGTCGCCGGCGGGTTCCGCCCAGGCGTCGGCCTCGTCATCCAGCACGAACTGCGTTACCACTGCCTGCAGGGCGCCGGCCATGTCCGCCAAGTCTTGCGCCGCGGTCGAGACCTCGGCCACTTGCGCGTTCATTTCCTCGGCGGACGCGCTGACTTCCTCCACCGCGGCGCTGTTCTCTTCTGAGATGCTGGCGATGTTCTCGATGGAGCGCGTGGCGTCCTGGGATTGCTCCGCCATCGCCTCCGTGGCGGCCGTGTTCTCTTCGACGACGCCGCTGACATTCTCCAGGCTGGCGACGACGCCGGTATTGAGGGCGGCCATGCGGTCGGCCGTGGCGCGGTTGCGCGCCGCCATGGCGGCGGCCTCGCCCACTGTCTGCTGCAGCGCGGCGTTGGAGTGCGTCATGGTCATCACGGCGGCTTCGATGGCGCGCACCTGCTCTAGCAGCGTCTGCGCGCCGGCCTGGATGGTTTGGAAGGCGGCGCCGGCCGCCTCGGTGGCGCTGGCGGCGGTGCTCACATCCGCGCCGGCCTGCTGCATGGCGCTGGCCACCTCGCTGGTGCCGGTCTGCACCGCCGCGATCATGGTGTCGATCTCTTGGGTGGCGGTGGCGGAACGCTCGGCCAGTTTCCGTACCTCGTCGGCGACGACGGCAAACCCTTTGCCGTGTTCGCCGGCGCGGGCCGCCTCGATGGCGGCGTTGAGCGCCAGGAGGTTGGTCTGGGCGGCGAGGTCGTCGATGACCTGGACAATGGCGCTGATTTGGCCGGTGCGCCGGCCGAGATCGCGGACCCGCGCCGCGAGCTGGTCGGCGGCTGCCCGCACGCGCTCCATGCCGGCCGTGCTTTGCGCCGCCAGCCGGGTGCCTTCGTCCGCGGACCGGGCCGTGCTGTGCGCGGCTTCGGCCACGTGGCCGGCGGTGCTGTTCAGCGCCTGGGTGTGGGCGTGCTGGCTGCTTTGGGCGGCCGCGGCGCGCTCCATGCTGTCCGCCTGCTCCTGCGAGCCGCGCCGGATTTCGGCCACGGCCTCGGTCAACTGCCGCAAGGAAAGGGTGGTCGCGCTGACGGCGCGCGCCTGTTCCTGCGCGCCCCGCGCGACGCCGTCAATCGACCCTTGCATTTGTTCGAGGGCGGCGGCGGTGCGGGTGACGCTGGCGGCCTGGTCGGTGGTGCCGGTGGCCACCTGGTGCATGGTGAGGCTGATCTGCTGGGTGGCCTGGCCGGCCTGGCCGGCGGCGTCCGCCAGGCGCCCGGAGGCGAGGCGGAGCGTTTCGGCATGCCGGGTGACCTCGCGGATGGTGTCCTGCAGCCGGGCCGTCATCTCGGCGCCGGCGCGGCCGGCTTCCTGCAGGCGCGCCACCATAGCGTTGGAGGCCTCCGCTGTGTGGCCGATTTCGTCGCCGGTGGTGACCGGAATGGGCGCGGCGGTCACCGCAATGGTCTGGGTAAAATCACCGGCCGCCATGGCGTGCAGCGTGGCCGTCAATTGGACTAGATCGGTTTCGGCGATCTGGCGCGCCAGCTGCATCACGCTTTGGAGCGGCCGGGAGATATTCCGCGAGAGCAGGAAGGCCATCACCGCGCCCAGGCCGGCGGCCAGCGCGCCCACCACCAGGAACGCCCCCAGCATGTTGCGCTGATACGCCTGCAGTTTGACGGCGGAGGTGTCCAGTTCGTCCAGGTAGGCGCTCACGCCGATGACCCAATCCCACGGCGCGTAGTAGATGAGCCGGGCCACCTTCTGGCGCGGCGCCATTTCGCCGGCGTTTTGCCAGGGGTAATGCACGGTGGCCGTTTCGCCCGGCTGGAGCGCCACCGCTTTTTCGACGATCTCCCGGATGAAATAGCGCCCGTCGGCGTCAGTGGCGTCCCACAAGTTCTCGCCGTCGCGGGCGCCGTCTTTGGAAATAAGGTACTGGCCGCGGTCATCGCCCTGGCCGCCCAGCACAAAGACGTAGCCGGTCTGGCCGATCTGGGTGGTGAGGATGGCTTGCCGCAGCGCCGCGACCTTTTCCTGTTTGATCCCCACATACACGGCCCCGATCACCTGGCCGGCGGCGTCCTGCAGCGGCGCGTACGCGGTCACATACCAGCTGTCGACGACATAGGCCATGCCCTGATAAGTCTCACCCTTGAGCAGGGCGGCCACCACCGGATTGGCGGCGCCGTCCGCGTTGACGGCCGGGATATACGTTCCAATGGCCCGCCGGCCGCTGGCCGCAACGACGTTGGTGGCCACGCGCAGCATGTCGCCGCGCTCGTTCAGGCGTTGAAAGACCGTCGTGGTCCCCCCGACCAAGGCCTGGACCTGGTCCACAAAGGGCGTGGTGATCTGCGGATCGGTGTTTTGGCCCAGCCAGACGCCGCCGATGGCCAGGCGGGGCAGGGTGGCGGTGAGTTTTGCGCCCGTCAACTGGTTGACGGTTTCCCAGGCCGCCGTCTCCGGCTGCAATGCCACGCCGCCGAGTTCCGTCAGCAGATAAACGGCGACGTTGAGGTTGTGTTCCACCTCCTGCCGGATCGAGTCGTCTTGGGCTCTTACCAGGTGGTAGGTGCTTTGCGCCAGGTGATCCAGGTCGGCGTCGATTTGAGCGCCCAGCGCTTGCTGTGCTTCGGCGCCGAACGTGAGCCCTTGCCAGATGCCGACGGTCACCAGCGCGGCCGCCGTCGTCAGAATGCCCCCCACCATCAATACGCTGATCTTGAAGCCGATTGAGAGGTTGTAGAACCAACGCATGCGCACGGACCTTTCGCGAATCAGGGCTGGAAGCAAGGACCGCTATCCGGAGAAAGCGATGCCCAGGGCGCCGTGACCCAGGCCGGCCCAACCAGGGCGGGCTTGGGTCACCCCTCTAGCGATAGAGGGCATTCCCTTGCCGAACACTGATCAATCTACAAGGAAACCCCCTAAACGCGCTGTGAATATTGGGCGGCGGACGCTGCGCCAGGGGGTTGGCAAATTGTTGGATGGCGCCCGGCCCACGGGCCGCCGGCGGGCCCGGGTTTCACCGAGCCTTTATAGCCTTCGATCCCGGCTCGGCTTAATCTGAGGGGAGCCGTTAAACCGCGCTGGGCGGCCGGCCAAAAGGCCCGGGCCGGCCGCAGGTTGCGCTGACCAGGGAGCAAAGGCGTGCGTATGACGTGTCCAACCTGCGGCTTTGAGAGCCCGCCGGGCTTTGCGTTTTGTGGAAAATGCGGGGCGGCCTTGCCCGCCGGCGGCTGGTCCGCGGATGAACCGTTGACGCCGGCCGACCTCGATCATCTTCGCCGCTATTTGGCGCCCAACCTGATCGAAGCCCTGCGCTTTGACCGGGTGGTGCCGCCCCCGCGCCTGTTGGAACAGTGCCTGGCCGGCCTGGACCAGCTCTTCACGGCCACCGCCCGCCACCTGCCGGATTACCTCGTCGCCACTGTCTTGCATGACCCGCAGCCCGGCCGCATCGGCGGGCAATTCCTGCGCGGCACGCTGCTGTTTGCCGATATCAGCGGCTTTACGGCCATCTCCGAAGGCCTGGCCCGCACCGGGCGCGAAGGGGCGGAGGAGATCACGGCCATCGTCAACCGCTACTTCACGGCCATGCTGGAGCGCGTTCAGGCCAACGGCGGGCAGCTGCTCACCTTTGGCGGCGACGCGCTGCTCAGCCTGTTTCTGGAGCCGGACGAAGTGGATGGCACCAGCGCGGCCAGCGCCGCGCAGGCCGCTCTGCAGATGCAGGCCGCCATGTCCGCCTTCGCGCAGACGCCGACCTCGCAGGGCGCCTTCCCGCTGCACATGAAGGTCAGCCTGCGGTCCGGGCGCTTCTTTGCGGCGCGGCTCGGCACGGCGCAGAAGATGGAGCACGCGCTCTTTGGCGCGGACGTGAACGCGGTGGCCGCCGCCGAGCAGCACGCCCGCGCCGGCCAGGTGGTGCTGGATCACGCCACGGCGGCCTGTCTGCCGCCGTTCTTCCAGCTGGCGCCGGTGGACGACCGCTACGTGTGTTTGACGGGGGCCGACGAGGTCTGGGATGGGCCGCTGGGCGAAGCGCCGGCCGCGGCCGGCTCGGCCGGCGTGTCCTTGGCCCGCCTGCGGCAGCTGGCCCAACGCCTGGACGCGCTCACGCCCTATTTGCCGGCCGGGCTCCTGCCGCGCCTGACCGGGGACGCCCACGGCGCGCCGCTGGAGGGCGAGCATCGGCTGGTGGCCACCCTGTTCGCCAAGATGCACGGCCTGGACGAATTGGCCGATTACCTCGATTCAGACCGCGCCATCACCACCGCGCTCAACCGCTACTTTACGGCCATGCAGGCCGCCATCCAGCAGTTTGGGGGCGTGATCAACAAGATCGATCTCAGCGACCATGGCAGCAAGCTCCTGGCCTTTTTTGGCGCGCCGACCACGCATGAGGATGACGCCGAGCGCGCCGTGCGCGCGGCGCTGACGATGCAGGCCGCGCTGCGCGTGGAAGACCTGTGGCCGCAGACCGGGCCGGTGCGCGTGCGCTTCAGTCAGCAGATTGGGTTAAGTTACGGCCACGTCTTCGCCGGCTACGTCGGCGCCGCCCAGCGCCATGAATACACGGTCATGGGCGACAACGTCAACCTGGCGGCGCGCCTGATGGCCAACGCCGAGGGCGGGCAGGTGGTGGTGGAGGAGACCCTGCGGCGGGCGGTGAAGGCGCTCTTTGATCTGCAGCCGCGCGGCGAAGTGCGGCTGAAAGGCAAGAGCGCGCCGGTGGCCACCCACCTGGTGCTGGGCGCGCGCGCGGCCCCCGACCCCGTGCGCGGCCTGGAGGGTTTGCGCGCGCCCCTGGTGGGCCGGGAGGCGGAATGGCGGCAGCTGCTGGCGGCGCTGGAGACGGCCCAGGCCGGCCGCGGCCAGATTGTGCGCGTGCTGGGTGACGCTGGCCTGGGCAAATCCCGGCTGGTGGCCGAGTGGCATCAGCTCTTCCCGGAGCGCCGGCGCTGGCTGGAGGCCCGCTGCCTGTCCTACACCGAGACCATCAGCTACTACCCGTTTCAGGAAATCCTCCGGCAGCTGCTGGAACTGGAGCCGGCCGATGAGCCGGCCGTGATGGTGGCGAAGCTGGGCGCGGTCTGCCAGCACCGCTTGGCGCCGCCCGACTTGCGCGACGCCTTGCCCTACCTCATCAACTTCCTGGGCCTGCCCATGCCGGCTGAATTGGATGAGCGGGTGCGCTATCTGGACGCCGAGGCGCTCCAGCGCCGAACATTTGTGGCCCTGCGCGTCCTGCTGGAGATCTACGCCGCGCCCGGCGGCGCGCCGCTGACGATCTGCCTGGACGACGTCCACTGGATGGACCAGGCCTCGCTGGCCCTGCTGGATTTTTGGCTGCCCCTCACCGAGCGCCTGCCGCTGCTGATTGTCCTGCTCTACCGCCCCGACCGCGAGAGCCCGGCCTGGCCCCTGCAC
>JAGOBN010000137.1 GCA_017999235.1 Anaerolineales bacterium
GGACGCGGGTTGGCGGCCCTGGGCGAGGCGCGCGCGGACGTCGGCTGGCGCTGCAACCCGGTCCTGGACCTCGACCTCCAGGCGCAGGCCAGCCATTCTTTTCCGCTGGCGGGCTGGGCGCAGACGCCGCTCGCCGGCCCGGCGGACGCGGCCAGCCTGCGCGCCCGGCTGGCCGAACAGGTCCGGCCCTACCGCACGGCTGGCGTTTACAAAGAGTGCTCAACGTGTCCGTACAAGCTCAACGCGGAATGCCCGGGCGGCTGCCTGGCCGCAACCCTGCGCCGCTTCCAATCCGGGCCGCTCCAGCTTAACGTTCCTTTAGCCTCTGGCTTCTCCGCTGAGGGGCCAGACGGGAGTGCCTCGATCAAGGAGACCGCATGACAAATGAACCGACCCCCCCGGATGAGACCCGCCCCGCGGCCGAAAACGAACCCCAGGTCTTCGCGGTCAGCCGCGAGGACGGCAAGGTCCGGTTGACCCGCCGCGATTTCCTGGAACTGGCGGCCGCGGCCGGCGCGGCGGCGGCGGTGGCGGGCTGCACCCCGCCGGCCCCGGAGCCCACCGCCACGCTGGCCCCCACTGATACGCCTGTTCCGATCGACACGGACACGCCGACCGCGACGCCCACCAAGACGGTGACACCCACCAAGACGCCGCCGCCGACCAAAACGCGCACGCCGACCGCGACCCCGGCGCCGGAGGCCGTCGTCAAATCGCCCAGCGTCAACGTGCGCACCGGGCCGGGGACCTTCTATCCCGTTCTCATGGGGCTTAAGAAGGGTGAAGTGGTGAGCGTCTTGGGCCGCCTCGCTGACGGAAGTTGGCTGAAGGTCCTGACGCCGGACGGCAAGCTGGGCTGGATGTCGATTACGGTCCTGACTCTCACCGTGCCCATCGACTCGCTCGCGGTGATCACCGACATCCCGCCGACGCCGACCGCGCCGCCCCGGCCCACGGCGCCGCCCGGCGCGGTCGGCACAGTCGCGCCCGGCCAGACCGGCATCGACTACACCATCAACGGCGTCACGTATACCATGCCCTGCGGCTCACCCATCCCGGACGGCGCGGTGTGCGTGTGCAACTGTGTCACCGCTCCGTCAGTCTGCTCGTGTGACGAGGTGTGCACGTGCGACACGGTCTGCAGCTGCGTGGGGGCCTCGCACTACTGGTATCCGAATTAGGCCGGCATGGAGACCTACGCGATCCCCCTCGAGGACGCCGGCGGGGCCGGCCGGTTCATCGTCTACCGGCCGTTGGTCGGCCTGGCTTTCGTCGGCAACCGGGCGATGGCGGACCTGGCCTTGGCTGCGCCGCCGGCGGCGGAGGGCGCGCCCATGGAATTTCTGCGCGCGGTCGGCGCCCTGGAGCCGGACCCGCCGCCGCCGGGGCTGCCCGGCGCGGAATTCCGCCCGACCACGGCCGTCCTGTTGCTGACCAATCAATGCCCGCTGCGCTGCACGTACTGCTACGCCGCCGCCGGCGAGCTGCCGCGCCAGGCACTGACCGTTGAACTGGGTCAGGCGGCCATCGACCACGTCTGTGAGACCGCTCAAGCGCTGGGCCGGCCCCACTTTGAGGTGTCCTTCCACGGCGGCGGCGAGCCGACCGCCGCCTGGTCGGTGCTGGAGGCCTGCGCCGCCTACGCGCGCCGCCGGCCGCTGCCGGCCCGGCTCACGCTGACGTCCAACGGCGTTTGGACGGCGCGCCAGCGCGACTGGATCTTCGCCAACCTGGATGGGCTGAGCCTCTCGCTGGACGGCGCCCCGGAAACCCAGGACCGGCAGCGGCCGTTCGCGTCCGGGCAAGGGTCGTCCGCGCGGGTGATGGCCACCGTCGCGGCGCTGGACCGCCGCGGCTTTCCATACGGGATCCGGCTGACGGCCACCGCGCCGTGGGCGTCGCTGGCCGACGACGTGCGCTTCCTGTGCGCGGAGACCGGCTGCCAGTCCATGCAGGTGGAGCCGGCTTTCAACACCAAGCGCGGCGGACACGGTCTGCCGGATGAGGCCGAAGCCCGCGCTTTCGCGGCGGCGTTTGTCGAGGCCTGGGAGATCGCGAACCGCGCGCGCCGCCGCCTGATGTACTCGGGCGCGCGCGTCGGCACGGCCACTGCCACCTTCTGCACGGCCCCGTTCGGCGCGCTGATCGTCAACGGGCTGGGCCAACTGGTCACGTGCTACGAGGTCAGCGGGCCGGGGCATCGTTTGGCCGGGCTATCCACCATCGGCCGGATCGAGGCCGGCCGCGTTGAGGTGGACGCCGCCGCCCGCGCGCGCCTGCACGCGTTGATGGCCGGGCGGCGCTCGGCGTGCCGGGACTGTTTCTGCTACTGGTCGTGCGCCGGCGACTGTTACACGCGCACGTTCATGTCCGAGCCGGACGGCCACCAATACCGCGGCGCGCGCTGTCTGATCAATCGCATCGTCACACGGCATATCCTTCTGACCCGGATTGCCGAGGCCGGCGGGGTCTGGCGTCTGCCCCGGCCGGCGGCCGCGGCGCTGACGCTTTAGCCGGCCGGGGATCAACCATGGGCACCGATTTCGCCTTTGACCAAATCCCGCATGGCCGGCTGGCCTTGCGTGTCAGCCGGCGCGGGCTCTGGTCGGCGCTGACCGCGGAAGTGCTGGTGTCGGGCGACCGGCGGCGCGGCAGCCCGTCCTTCCGCCTCGCGGACCTGGGCGAGTGGCCGGACGAGCAGCTGGCGGGCCTGGTGCCGATGATCGTGCCGGGCTGTGAGATCACGGCGCGGGATGGCTGGGTGTGGGGCCGGCCGCCGCGCACCGAGCGCTCCGTCCAACTCTTTCCGCTGGATTCGCCCGCGCTGACCGCCTTCAACCTGTTCAATGGAAGCACGCCGCTGGGCGGGGTGGGCCAACGCCTGGCCGAGAGCCAGGGTTGGGACCCGGGGCGCGGCCTGGCCTATGCGCGCGGGCTGTTTTTGTGCCTGGGCTTGGCCGGGATCTGCCAGCCCACCGGGGAAGGCTGATGACGCCGGCGGCGCCTTGGCGGCTGTTGGACGCCGGCGGTCTGCCCATCTTCCGCAGCGCCGGCCTCCGCGCGGGCGCGGTATGGTTCTACGCGCCCGGCTACCTGGCTCTGGCCGCTCCCGCCCAGGCCGAGGCTTTCGCGGCGGGCTTGAGCGCCGGCGCCAACCCTGGCGGCTGGGCGTCCCCGGTCGCCGGCGAGTTGGTACACCACGCGGCCGAAGCGCGGCGCCGCTGGGCCGAAGCCGAGGCCCGGCCCTTCGCGCCCGTCTGCCTGACCCTCTATCTGAACAACGCCTGCAACCTGAACTGCGTCTACTGCTACTCGTCCCCGCGCCGGCCGGGCCGCCTGACGTTGGACGCTGTCTGGCCGGCGGCCCGGATGGTGGCCGCCAACTGCCGCGCTCAGGGCCGCCCCTTGGTCGTCGTCATGCACGGGGGTGGCGAGCCGGCGCTTGATCAACGCTTGGCCGACGCGCTCCTGACCGGGCTGGACGATATCGCGCGCCTGGCGGGCGTGACCGTGTTTCGGTACATCGCCACCAACGGCGCGCTGTCCGCCGCCCGGGCGCGCTGGCTGGCGGAGCGGTTCGATCTGATCGGCCTGTCGTGTGATGGCCCGGAGGACGTTCAGACCCGCCAGCGGCCCATGGCCGGCGGAGGCGCCAGCACGCCGCTGGTCGAGCGCACGGCCCGGCTGGTGCGCGCGGCCGGCAAGCCTCTGCATGTGCGCGTCACCGTCACCGCGGACTCGCTGTCTCGGCAGGCCGAGACCGCCGCGTATGTGTGCGCCCAGCTCAAACCGCAGGAAGTCCATGTCGAGCCCGTGTACGGGGCCGGCGGAGGCGCTGACCTGTCCGTCTCTCAGGCGCCGGAGTTCGTGGCGGAGTTTGTCAAGGCCCGCGCTGTGGCGCGCGGCTACGGCGTCCGCTGGCTTACCTCCGGGAGCCGGCTGGAGGACATCCACGGCGCGTACTGCCAAGTGTTCCGCGAGGTCCTGCACGTGGTCCCGGGCGGCGCGGCGACGGCGTGCTTCCAGACGGTGGACACGGCCCAGGCCCGGGAGCGCGCGCTCGTGATCGGTGCGGCGGCGGCTGATGGTTTCAGCCTGGACATCGCCCGGGTTGAGACCTTGCGCCGGCAGCTCCGCCGTGAGCCGGCCCGGTGCGCCGGCTGCTTCAACCGGTATCATTGCGCGCGCGGCTGTCCCGACCATTGCCCCCTGTCGGGCATCCCGGAGGAGCCGGGCTTTCGATGCCAGGCAGGTCAAGGGCTGACTGAAGCTCGCTTGCAGGCGGCGGCGAAGCAGCTGCCGGCGCCAGCCGGCAGTTCCGGCATTGTGGGCGCGGAGGTGTCTGAGCTGGAAGACACTGGCCGCGCTGTGGACGGGGAGGCGTATGGATCCGCGGGCGATTGACGGCTTCTTGCGCGGCCTGCCGCCCTCCGTGGACGGCGCGGCGCTGCGGCGCGCCTGGCAGGCGCTGACGCCCGATTATGCGGTGGATCGCTGGCGCCTGCCGCTGCCGGTGTGGGCGCGGCGCCGGTACGATGATTCGGGCGTCCGCGCCTGGGAGACGCTGGGCCGCGATCTGGCCGAGGCCGGCGCCGCGCGGCCCTTCTGCATCTACCTGCACGTGCCGTTCTGCTCCAGCAAGTGCGGGTTTTGCGACAGCTACTCGTTTACGCTCGGCGCTCATCAGGCGGAGCGCCTGGACGCGTATGTGGACCGCCTGTGTTACGAACTGCGCTTGTGGAGCGCGCTGCCCGGTCTGCGGCGGCGCCCGGTCTCCACCGTGCACTTGGGCGGCGGCACACCGACCTTCCTGGGCGCCGCCCGTCTGGCCCGCCTCGCGGCGTGCTGCCGTGAGTGCTTCGCGACCTCGGACGCTACGGAATGGGCGCTGGAGTCGACGGTGGCGGAGCTGACCCCGGAGGTTCAGGCGGCGCTGCACGCGCTCGGCTACCGCCGGCTGCACCTGGGTGTGCAAAGCCTGGAGGACGACGTCCGGGCCGTGATCGGCCGGCGCCGCCCAGCCGCCGCCGTGCTGGCGGCCGTGGAGGCGGCGCTGGCGCTGGATTGGGTGGTCAGCGTGGACCTGATCTGCGGCCTGCCGGGGCAGACGCCGGGCGGCTTTGTCGCCGGCCTGGAGCGCCTGATCGCGGCCGGCGTGGACGGCGTCTCGCTCTACGAGCTGTTGATCTACGCGCAGAACCGCCGCTGGGCTGCGGCGCACGGTCTGGCGCGGCGCGACCACGCCGCCAACTTCCTCCTGTTTCAGGCCGGCGCCGGCGTGCTGGCCGCGCACGGCTTCCGCCCAAACCTGTTCAATCACTGGGCCGGGCCGCGCGATGCCAATGTCTATTTCACTTTTCCGACGCGGGGTGAGGATTGCCTGGCGGTGGGCACCATCGCGGACGGCGTCTTCGGCGACTACCACTACCGCCACCCGCGCTACGGTCAGTACCTGAGGACCGCGCTGGCGGGCGCGCCCGGGCTGGAAGGCGGCTTGCGGCGGAACACTTTCGAGAACGCGCTGCACCCGCTCGTCACGGCTATTCTGTCCGGCGCGGTCCCGGCGGAGTTATTCGCGCTGGTGCCTGACGCGGTCACGGCCACGTTGATCGAACGCTGGCTGGAGAGCGGCCTGGTCCAACTGGACGACGACGCCGTGCGCCTGACCGGCAGCGGCGCCTGGTTCGCCGGCAACCTGATCGTAGACCTGGCGGCTGAGATGACGGAAGGAATCCCCGGCGAGTGAGGCCCCGGTCAGCGGCTCGGCGCGCCCTCAGCGTGCTGACGGGGCGATAGCGGGCAAGAGCTCGAGGCCAGGGGCGGGTGATGAAACGGAACGATTGACCTCGGTGAAAAACGCCAGCAGACGTTGGGCAAGCGCCGGACCCGAGTCGGTGTCAAAGAGGTCGGTGCCATGCGCCGTGCCCGGATAGGTTTGCCAGGCCTTGGGTTCGGCGGCCAAATCGTGTAAAGCGCGCGAGGCCGTGGCTGGCACCACCGCGTCGGCCTCGGCCGTAATGAATAATTTCGGGGTGTCACCGGCCACCGCCGCCGCCTCAATCTGAAAATCCCACTGCGAAATTTCTGCCGGGGCGGCCAGAGCGACTAGGCCAATGGCCCGCGCTTCGGCCGCCAGTTGGGCGGAGGCCACCCCGCCCAAGCTCGCGCCGGCCAGAATAATGCGCGGCGCGCCCTGGCTCTGGACGAAACTGATCGCGCCGCGGGTGTCGTCGAGGAATTTTTTGAGCAGCGCTTCGTTGTTGGGATCGGTCTGACAACCGCGCCATTGGTAGGTCAGCGCCAAAAAGCCTTGCGCCGCCGCGGCCCGCGCCAGTTCAGTCCAGCCCGCTTTGCAGTTGCCCATCACCGAAAAAACGATGGCGGTGCCGCCTGATCCGTAGAGTTCACCCTGGAGCGGCGCGCCATCCGCCGTTTCAAACGTGACCGGCCGGGCCGCCAGGGCTTCCGGGGGCGGGGCGGTCGTGGCCTGGCTGAGGGGCGGGGTGGCTTCGACCGGTGTCAAAGCCGGGCGTGCGGAGGGGGCCGCACAAGCGGCCAACCCGCTCATCATCACGGCGGCTAGAATTCTCTCTAAAATACGCATCTGGCTTACTCCCATGATGACGGGCCACGCCGGCTCAGGACATCGCGCGCGTCCAGAAACGCCCGCCGCGCCGCTGCTCCAAAGAAACGCCCTCCGGCAATTGATCCTATTCTAGCGGAATACGCATGGCCGGAAGCTTTCCGCGGCTGGTGTGGAGAGGGAGCCGGGTAAAATGTGAAGGCCCCGCCGCGGCCGGCCGAGCGGTCTCATTGGCGGCTGCGCTGAATGGGGCGCCGGCCTGGTTTGCCCGCTTTGCTCCGGAGAAAACATCGATGTCGAACTTGCCGCTGGCTTCCGCTCTTCCGTCTGACGCGCCCTCCTCGACCGGCTGCGTGCATGCCCGCGAGACGCGCTCCAAGCCGCACCATGCCCTCGTCGAGCCGATCTTCCAGACGTCCACTTATACCTTCGACAACATGGCCGATGCCGTGGCCTATCAAGAGGCGCATTTGCACGGTCAGGTATCCGATCGCTTCGAGTACGGGCGCTACGGCAACCCCACGACCGCCGCGGCGGAAGCGCGTCTGGCGGCCCTGGAAGGCGCCGAGACAGCGGTCTTGGTGGCTTCCGGCATGGCGGCCCTGACCTATACCTTCCTCAAGCTGTTGCCCAGCGGCAGCCACATCGTCATGACCGACGACAGCTACCGCCGCACGCGCCAGTTCTGCGAGGAGTGGCTCAAACCCTTCAACGTCACCTGCGCGGTGGTGCCGCTGGGTGATTTTGACGCGTTGGAAGCGGCCATTCGGCCCGAGACGCGCCTCTTGTTCTCCGAGACGCCCAGCAACCCGTTCATGCGCGTCCTGGATGTGGAGCGCTTCGCCGAGGTCGGCCGCCGGCGCGGCGTGCTGACCGCCATCGACGCCACGTTCTCCACGCCCATCAACCTGAACCCGCTGGCCTGGGGCATCGATCTGGTGATCCACTCCGCCACGAAATATCTGGGCGGCCACAACGACCTGATGGCCGGCTTTATCGCCGGCGCCGCTCAGGTGGTCAACCCGATCCGCGACTACATCGGCATCGCCGGCGGCATCGCCGACCCGCACGCGGCCTTCCTGCTGCTGCGGGGGATGAAGACGCTGGCGCTGCGGATGGCCCAGCACAACCGCAATGGGCAGGCAGTGGCTGAATTCCTGTCCACCCATCCCAAGGTCGAGCAGGTCTTTTACTCCGGTCTGCCCGCGCACCCCGGCCACGCCATCGCCGCCCGCCAGGCCCGCGGCTTCGGCGGCGTGGTGTCCATCCTGGTGCGCGGCGACCGGGCCGCCACGTTCCGCTTTTTGGATGCCCTGCGGCTGATCTACCTCTCGCCATCGCTGGGCGGGGTGGAGAGCCTGGCTCTGCATCCGGCGGCCATGGCCTACCCGGACTGCAAGCCCGCCGAACGCCTGGCCCTGGGCATGACCGACAATCTGGTGCGGTTGGCGCTGGGGATCGAAGACGCGCAGGACCTGATCGCGGATCTTGACCAGGCCCTGCGCGCCGTGTAAATGCCTGACGCCTCAGCCGTCCGGCGTCGCGCCCAAACTGTGAGCCGGTGACAAACCTCGGAGAAGCTCTCTCCAGGATGTTTGGTCACACTTCAAGGGCCCAGTTGATACGCGCCCTTGACTCGGCGGGTCTTGTGACTGAAAATGCCGACTAATGACGCGCCTCCATTCGATCGTCCAGTGCTGGTGCATGTGTAGCTGGCGGGCCTGCTGATACCCGTCCAGTCTTGGTGTGTCGTTCTCCGATTTAGCTCCTAACTCCTAAGCGACGAACCCCAATAGTCTGGCGGGTAATCTGATGGACGCTGTCCATGGGCAGGCCCGCTATTAACCTGAATAACTGCGCCGGCTGATTCCGGCTGGCGCGTTGATTACCCAGTTTATGGTTTGACAGGATTTACTCACATCGATCTCATTCAGGGAGGCATTTATGCGATCCAGTCTAGT
>JAGOBN010000138.1 GCA_017999235.1 Anaerolineales bacterium
CCGACGGGGTGCCGACAATGTACGGCCGATCGGCGCTGTTGCCGGCCGAAGCCACCACCAGCACACCGACGTCGGCCAGGTTGTTGGCGGCCAGCGAGGAGTCGTCTTCATACGCCTGGCCGAAGCTCTGGCCCAGCGACATGTTGACGATATCGACGTGATCGCTGGTGTTGCCGTCGCCGTTCGGGTCGGCAGCATATTCCAGACCCTGGATCATGGCGACGCCGCTGCACGAAGTGGCGACGGCGGAACAGACCCGGACCGCGTACAGGTCCACATTCGGGGCCACGCCGCCGGCGCCGCCGATGATGTCGGCCACGTGCGTTCCGTGGCCGCCGTCACAGAAGTCGGTGATGGCGTCATTGCCGCAGTCAATCGGGTCCTCATCAGGGGCCAGTGGGCCGTTCGGCCAGACCTCACCCACGAAGTCGTACCCTTCCACCACACGCGCTGTCGGGAACAGGCCGTCCCGGGTGGTGTTCTTGGGGTCGGTGGTCGCCGTGCCGTAGGCCGCGTGATAAGCGGCCAGCGTGCCAGCGCCGCCGAAGGCCACGTGGGTATAGTCGATGCCGCTGTCCAGCACAGCCACCTTGACGCCGGCGCCGCCATTCGCGGCGGCTTGCACTTCCGGCCGGGCGCCAATATACGGCACGGTCTCCATGACCGCGCTCAGGGCCTCGGCCGCGTTTTCGGCGGTGTCGGTGGTGTAATTCGCCACCTGGCGGATGGTGGCTACCGCCCCATGGGCGGCCAAACCGGGCAGGGCCGCCGCGTCAATGCTGAGCATGACGGCGTTCAGCACCACGCGCGTCCGCCCCAAAACTTGCACATTCGCGTCCAGCCCGCGCGCGAAGTCGAGGACCGTGTCCTGCTGGCTGGTGACGCTCAAGCTGCGCGCCTGCTGCTCCACCCCGGCGGCGCCGAGCGCGGCGGCCACGGTGGTCGGCGCGCTGGTCAAGCGCACCACCACCTCCACGCGGCCGGTGAGGCCGCGCAAAGCGGGGCTCAGCTTCGCGACGCCTTCCTCAGTCACGGGCTGGTCGAGCTTGTTGTCGAGCACTGTTTGCGGGATGGCCCGCTCCGGCCGCGGAGTTGAGCCGGTCTGGGCCAAGGCCGGCGCGGTGGTGGACAGCAGCAAACTCGCGGCCACCAAGCCGTTGAACCCGATTCTGCGCAACGTATTCCCTAACGACATGACTTAGTCTCCCTCTCGAAAATATCCGTACCCGGCGACACGCTTTCAGTCGGATGGTGTCTCAGCCATAGTCAAACACGATGAAGGCGGCGGCTCCTTTCTGGCCGTTTAACGGCCCCAAGTCTGCACCGCGTAACGCACGGCCCCCTGATGGGGGGGGTTGACGCAGATGGTGAAAGGCAGGGTCTGATCCCCCACGACCAGCCCCGGCGAGTTCGGGGTGAAATCGCTGAAGTTGATCAGGCGGCCCGAGGCGTCATACAGGCTGGCCGCGATAATGAGGGCTTCCTGTAAAACCGGTCCGGGGTTGCTGATCCGGCCTTTTACACAATAGTTGTCCCCCTCTTGGGTCTGAGTGAGCTCACTGGCCGGCAGGTCCTGCCGCCAGGCGTCCGTGGCGGCCGATGACTGCACGTTCAAGCTCACGGCCGCGCCGGCGGCTAGGCCGGCGACGCTGATCTCCAACGGCACCCGGCCGCCGGCCGGGACGGTCGTCATCGGCGTGTAGACCACCAGGGCGCTGCCCGTGGCGAGCACCTGGCCCTGCGCGTCGTTAACCGAGCCGGTAATGCCGGCGATGTCTTGGGCGCTGGGGTTGGTGTTCAAGAGCTCACCATAGATCAAGAGCGCATTGGCCTGGACGGGGTCGGGCCCCAGGGAATAGCTTAATAACTGCCAGCCGCTGTTGAGGGCCTGTGGGGTGACCGTGGCCGGCGCCGGGGTGTTCGCCGCGGCTGTATTCGCCGGGGCCGGCGAGGCGCCGGGCGTTGCGGAGGGGTCGAGGGTGGCGGAAGCCGTCGGGCTGGCCACGTTCGCGGCGGTTGGGCTGGCAGACGCGCCCGGGTCCGGGAGGCGGCTGGGTGTTGCGGCGGGGCTGGCCGTCTCAGTAGGCGGCGGAGGCGTAGCAGTCAGCGCGCCCGCCGCGGAGGTTGGTTGGGTCGTGTTCAGGGTTGGGCTGGAGGTGGCCGTTGCTAAAGCCGCGGGTAGGGTGGCCGTCGGGGCCGGCGCTTCCGCCGGTGACGTGACCGCCGCCGGCGGGGTGGTGGCGGTGAGCGCCGGTGCGGGGGCGGGTCGATTAGCGAAAACCACAGCCAAGCCTATGAGAGTGACCACGGCCAGCAAGGCGATGAATCCGAGCAACACCCAGGTTTCGGTTGGCAGTGATTTGGCGCCGGTAGACGGTGTTTTGCGCATAATCTCCAACGGCCAGCCAGTCATCGATCCCCAAAGACTGGCAATCAGTGTTCAGCAGCTTTGGCAGGCAGGATTCCATAAGTCCAATGGCTCCCTGTTCGCACGGCCCAAACATAACCAATACGGCTCGAAAACCCATATTTTGCCGGACGGCGCATGGCAAATACGGCCAATTGGGCAATCAAACAAGCTAGACCCGCTCAAAGGCGCAATCTTGCTCACCCAACGGAGTAACTTTTAGTGTGTCTGTTCGGTTAAAGAGGGCTGACTTTAATGCATCTTATCTGACAGACACGCGAACTGTCAAGATATGTACCGGGTTCCATGAGTTTTTGGGACCAAGGTACTATCAAGGTCCGGGGCCGGCCCGCCGGGGCGTGATGCCAGCGGCCCAGCGATCGCGGCTGATGCTAACGTCCGTGGGTTTATCGAGGATCCAGCGCGTCCTGCTGAAGGAGTTCGTCCAAGCGATCCAGAAGCTGGGTGAGCGCGGGGAGCAGTTGTTCTGGGGAAGCGGCCTGCAGCACAGCGTCAAGATCCGCCGGCCACTGGGCCGGCAGCCGTGGGCAGCGGGCCAGCGCTTGAGCCACCAGGCGTTTTTCGCCCGGGTGTAGGACGCGGTTGAACGCGAACAGGATGTCAAAGTAGCTGGCCAGCAGCGCGGCCAGCCGATGGTTGACGCTGACCCAATCCCGCCGCTGGACGGCTTTGGCGATTTGATTGAAATAGGACGGGATCACGGCACGTAGCACCGGCTGATTCAGGGTGATGATGTTGCGCCGCAGCGCCTCAGGATAGGCGGCCTGGCAGTCGCGTTGGAGAGCTTGCAGCCAGCCGCGCGGATCGTACAGCCCGTGGGCCTGCCGGCCGGTGTGCCACAGACAAGTGGAATATCCCAGGCTGGCTTGGTGATCATTGATCACCCGGCGGATTTGCTCCCGCATCCAGTCCGCCTCGAAGTACACCACATCCACTTCGAGGCCGGTGGCGGCGTCATACCACTCGTCGCCCGGCCCCCAATACGTTAAGCCCAGGTCGGCGCGCGAGGCGCCGCCGGCCAGCCGCACCAGCGTTTCCCGCGCCGCCAGCGGAATTTCAGCCGTGGTGAAGACATACAGGTCAATATCGGAGGCCGGGTCCACCAGACCGCCGCTGTGGGAACCCCCTAACGCCACGGCCTCGACCTGCGGCCAGGCGCCATAGAGGCTGGCCAGCCGCTGGGCCAGCGCGGCCGGAGCGGTGCTTGGCATTGGGTCTATCTCCATCAACGTCCCCACACCTGGAGTTCATAGCGCGCCGTGGCCGGGTTGACCGGTGTCACGCACACGCTTAAAAAGCTGGTCAACTCGCCGGTCAAACTAAACGGCGGGCTGAGGTTGGTCTCGCTGAAGCGCAGCATCCGGCCCTGGGCGTCAAAAGCCGCCAGAGTCACAATCAGATAATCCCGCGGCTGTGCGCCCGGCACCCGCACCCGCGCCTGCGCACAGTATTGGTTATCACCCGCCGTCTGGGTGACCTCCCGCAGTTCGAGATCCAAGCGCGGCGCGCTGACGGCGGGCTGGGCGATAACCTGGAATTCATACGCAGCCAGGCCGGCGGCGCTGGTGAAGGTGAGTTCGAACGGGAGCCGCGCATTGGCCGGCAGCGTGGTGACCGGGAGGTAGCTGGCCGTGGTATCCGCGTTGGCGACCAACACCCCTTGGGGGTCAAAGAACCGCCCGGTTAAATCCTCCAGCTCTTGGGCGGCGCCGGTGTGATTGAGCAGCTCACCCCGGATGCTGACCTGATCAAATTCTTGGGTCACGGTGATGTTTTGGACGCTCCAGTTGGTCGGGCTCACGACCGTCGTGGCGGTCGGCGTAATCAACGGCGGCAGGGTGGCGCTGGCCGTCGCCGTGGCCGAGGCGGTGGCGCTGGCCGAGGGGTCTGGGCTGGCGGACGGATCGGCGGCGGCCGGCGTGGGCGTATCCGGCGTCCCCGTTGGCTCCGGCGTGCCGGAGGCCGTTCCCGCCGGCTGGGTGGCGGTGGCCGAAGCGGGTTGGGCGCTGGGCGAAGCGGACGGTGACAGCGGTGGGGGCGTGGTCGCGGCGGCGCTCGGCGCTGTCTCAGCGGGTGCGCCGGCTGTGGGCGGGGTCAGGGTGGGCGGCGGCGTTAGTGTGGCGGGCGGTGTCGGCGGCGTGAGGCCCCCCACCGGTGAAGCGAGGGCAACGCTGGTTGGGCCGGCCACGGGCGGCCGCAGCCAGACCACCGCCCCCAATCCGATCCCCGCGACCAACAGGACGCCCACGGCGTAAGCCAGCAGAACGAACGCTTCACCGGAGGCGCGTCGAGCGCGGCGCGGGTTGTGGGTCGGCATGTGGGCCTCTCGGGGTCAGTTTAATCCAGCCGCCGCAGGGCTTCAGCCAGCACGGTAATGCCGCGCTGGTACTCGCTGATCAGGATGTGTTCGTGCGGCGTGTGGTCCAGGGATGAATCGCCCGGCCCGTACGCCAGGCACGGTGTCCCCCACAGCGGCGCCACCAGGTTCATATCGGAGGTGCCGCTTTTGACCGTAAATGAGGGGACGCCGCCGGCCTGCCGGATGGCGGCCAAGAAGGCGCGCACCAGCGGCGTGTTTTTCTCGCCGCGATAGGCGGGCTGGCCTTCCAGCATCTGTAAGTCGGCGTCCACGGTCAGCGCGCGCAGGGCGGCTTCCAGCTCGGCCACGCTCAAGCCGGGCGGCAGCCGCACCCCAAAGCGCAGGTCGGCCTCTTCAATAAAGCCGTCCGAGCCGGACTGCATGGACCGCAGGGTCGGGTTCACCTGCTCGAACATTTTTGGCCGGCCGGCGTTGCGGTCAGCGGCCCAGCCGGTGACGCGGTTCCAATACGCCACGGCGGCTTCGCACGCGCTCTCGGCCTGGGCCGCGGTGTGGGCCAGCGCGCGCCGCACCCGGTAGGTGAACCAGGCGCTGCCCTTGTACCCCAGCGTCACTTTCTCCCAGCCGCTCGGCTCGCCGATGATGGTGAAATCCGGGCGGTAGCGGTCTTTGATGAGCTGTGCGCCGCGGCTGTCGCCTTCCTCGCCCACCGCGCCGATGACGATGACGCGCCGGCCGGCCAACTCGTCCTTCACCCGCATCGCCGCCGCCGCGAAACACGCCAGCGGCCCCTTGGCGTCCACGGCGCCGCGTCCGTTCAGGCGGTCGCCCGCCTGGGTCACCGGGATGAAGCCCGGCACGGTATCAATATGGCCGAGCAGGACGATGGTGCGCGGCCCGGCGCCCGCGCTCCCAATGGCGTTGCCGGCCTCGTCGATGTGCGCGTCCAAGCCGCCGGCGCGCATCTGGGCCACCAGGAAATCCACGGCGGCGGCTTCTTGGCCGGTGGGGCTGTAACGTTCGAGCAGTCCGGTGAGCAGGGCGAGGTCGTTCATGATAGATAACCAATCACCGCTCGCGTGACCGCCTGGGTATTGGCTGTTCCGCCCAGGTCGGGCGTCAGAGTGCCGGCCCGCACGGTCTCGGCCACCGCCGCCCGCACGCGCGCCGCCGCCGCCGGCTGGCCGAGGTGCTCCACCAGCATCGCCGCCGACAGGATGGCCCCGATGGGGTTGGCCAGCCCCTGGCCGGCGATATCGGGCGCGGAGCCATGCACCGGCTCGAAGACCGCCGCCCGCTCGCCCAGGTTGGCCGAAGGCGCCACGCCCAGGCCGCCCATTAAGGCGCTGGCCTCATCGGAGAGGATGTCGCCGAAAAGGTTGGTGGTGACCAGGACGTCAAAGCGCTCCGGGTCGCGCATCAGCCGCATGGCCATGGCGTCCACCAGCATCTCGCCGGTCCGGATCTCCGGATACTGCGCCGCCACCTTCAGGCACTCTGCGCGGAACAGGCCGTCGGTGAGTTTGAGGACGTTGGCCTTGTGGACGATGGTGACGGCGGCCGGCCGGGAAGCGCCGGCCAGTCGCTGGCGGGCCTGCTCATACGCCACGCGCGCGATGCGCTCCGAGCCGCGCCGGGTGATGACGCGCTCGGCGATGGCGGTGGCGCCGTCGTCTTCCACGCGCTCGCGGCCGGCGTACAGGCCCTCGGTGTTCTCGCGCACCACCAGCAGATCAATCCCCGGCCGCGAGAAGGGGCCGGGCAGGGAGAAGGTGGGCCGCAGGTTGGCGTACAGGTCAAAGGCCTTCCGCATGGCCAGGATCGGGCTGCGGTAGCCCGGCACCACCGTGGACGGCGACGAGGTCGCGCCGAAGAGCGCCCGGCCGGCCGCCTGCACATCCGCCAGGGTCTCGTCCGGGATGGCGTCCCCGGTCCGCTGAAAGTGCGCGAAGCCGGCCGGCGCTTCGCTGAACGCCAGCTCCAACCCGAGCGCGGCCAACACTTCCGCCGCCGCCGGGATGACTTCCTGGCCAACGCCGTCGCCGGGGATCAGAATGATTTTTGATTGGTGATTGGTGATGGGTGATTGAGGGTGGGGCATGGGTTGGCTATTAATTAGAAATTAGCAATCAACAATCCTCAATCCGCAATCTTGACATCGCCCGTGGCCGTCAACCCCAGTTTGCGGCGCAGATGCTGGACCAGCCCGCCGGCCTCGACGATGCTGAGCACAGAGGGCGAGAGCGGGGGGAAAGAAAAGATTTGATGATTAAGGATGATTTGGTGATTGGCGAGATCAAGGCTCAGCGTGCCGCCGGCCTGGGCCGCGTCCACGGCTTCCGGACACGCGATCAGCAGCAAGCCCTGGTTCAGCCCATTGCGGTAGTAGATGCGCGCGAAGGATTTGGCCACCACCGCCCCGATGCCGCGCAGCTTCAGGCAGGTGACGGCCTGTTCGCGCGAGGAGCCGTTGCCCCAGTTGCGGCCGGCCACGATCATGTCGCCGGGCTGCGCGGAGCGCATGAATTCCGGGTCTAGGTCTTCCAGGGCGTGGGCCGCGATCTCGGCCGGCTCGCGCAGGGTGTACGTGTATTTGCCGGGGAAGATGACGTCCGTGTCCACGCCGTCGCCGTATTTCCAGATTTTGCCCGTGAGCATAGTCGTTACTCAATCTCGCGCGGGTCGGTGAGGACGCCGGTCAGCGCGCTGGCCGCCACCACCGCCGGGCTGGCGAGATAAATCTCGGCCTCGCGCTGGCCCATGCGGCCCTTGAAGTTGCGGTTGGCCGAGGACACGCACACCTCGCCGGGCGCCAAAATGCCCAGGTGGTTGCCCATGCACGGCCCGCAGCCCGGCACGCCGATCATGGCGCCGGCCGCGACCAGCGTTTGAATGTAGCCATGTTCCATCGCGGCCTGATAGACCTCGGACGAAGCCGGCACCACCAGCAGCCGCGTGCCGGCCGCCACGCGATGCCCGCGCACGATCTCGGCCGCGGCCGCCAGGTCCTCCAGCCGGCCGTTGGTACAGGTGCCCAGAAAGGCCTGATGCACGCGCGTCCCGCGCACGGCGCTGAGCGGCTGGGTGCGGTCCACGCGGTGCGGGCAGGCCACGGTCAGTTCGATGGTGCTGGCGTCGAGGGTATGGACCGCGGCATAGGCGGCGTCGGCGTCGGGGAAAAGGGCGCCGGCCGTGATCTCAGCTTTGTGTGAGTCTAGGTCGGATTGGGTGATTGGGTGAGTGGTAATCAAGCGGCGGGCGCGGCGGGCGGCCAGATACTCAAAGACCGCGTCGTCGGGCGGCAGGTAGGCGTTTTTGACGCCGAACTCGGCCATCATGTTGGGGATGACCATGCGGCTCTCGAGCGAGAAGGCGCCCAGCGCCGGCCCCGTGAACTCCACGGAGTAATACAAGCCGCCATCAGCCCCGAATTTCCCGATGATCGCCAGGCACAGGTCTTTGGTGGTGACGCCCCGGCCCAGCGCGCCGGTCACCACGATCTGGAGCGTCTCCGGCACGCGCAGCCAGAGCTCGCCGGCGGCCCACAGCGCGGCCACCTCGGTGCGGCCGATGCCGGCCCCGAACGCGCCCAGCCACCCGAAGTGCGGGGTGTGCGAGTCCGAGCCCAGGATCAGCTGGCCGGGCAGGATCAACGCTTCTTCGCTGAAGACCTGGTGGCAGATGCCGCGGCCGGCCTCGAAGAAATGCCGGATCCCCTGCTCCTTTACAAACGCGCGGATCTCGGCGTGGTTGCGGGCGTGGTCGGCGGTGGGCGCCGGCACGGCATGATCC
>JAGOBN010000139.1 GCA_017999235.1 Anaerolineales bacterium
GCCAAGAGCAGGGCCTGGCTGACCGCGCCTTCAATGCCGGCCCTAACCTCGCTGAGCTCCTGCTGCATGAGCAGGCTCCAGCCCAACAGCTCCGCTTGCGCCCCGGTCAGCGGCGCTACCGCAATCACGGCCGGCTGGCCGTTCACGCCCGCCAAATCGGCGCGCGTCGCCGGCTGGCCCGCCTGAACCAGGGCCAGCAGGTCCGCATCGGCCAGGGGCTGCATGGCGAGGGCCGGGTCGTCGGCGGCCAGCACCACGCCAGCCCGGTCCAGCAAAATGGCCTGCCCGGTCTCGCCCACGCGGACGGCCTGCAATGTCTCCACCAAGAGCGAGATGTCCACGGTGCCGCGCAGGACGCCCAGCACCCGGCCCTCTGACCGGAGTGGCGCGGCCACGTTGACGGCCCACACGCCCGCGCTGTCGTCGTACTCCACCTCGCCGACATAGAGCGCGCCGGCGCCGTCCGCATAGGCAGCCTGCCACCACCCTTCATCCGCCTGGAGATAATCGCCGGTGCGCGCCGTCAACGCCACCACCAAGCCGTTCGCGTCCGTGGCAAAGACCTCCGCGAACTCCGGATGGTCCTGGGTAAACTGCCGCAGCTGCGCGCTCAGCGCGTTATTGGTCAGGCCGGCCACCAGCGGCTCCAGGCTGGCCGCCTCCGCCTTCCAGGCCTCATCCAACTGGGCGACCTCGGCCTGGAACTCCGCCGCGGAACGGCCGGCGGCGGCCTGATTGGCGGTCTCAGCCGCCGTCGCCAGGCTGGTCTCCAACGCCAACGTTTGCAGTTTATCCGCGTTGGCCTGGACTTGATCCGCGGCGCGCAGCAGAACCTGCTGGGCCAGCAGGGCCAGCTCCCCGCGCGTGCGCTGCGTGGCGTCGGCCGTGAGCGCGATGTACGTATAGCCCAAAAAAGCCGCGATCGTCAGCCCGACGGCGCCGCCCAACAGGACGATCAGTTTGCTGCTAATCCGCCAGTGGTTCGGATTCAAACGCCAGCGTAAGCCGGCGGCGCGGGGGGCCGATGCTGCCATGATGACCTCGTCTGCCAAAGCCTGAATGCCCAATGGGCTCAGCGCCGGAATAGCCGTCCAAGATGGGATCTCAGATCCGGCAACTCAATAACAGGGACAACCCTGGCCCCCACTGTATGTCACCGGCCAACTGACCGTCTATTAAGTTGGGGTAAGCCGCGGCTGAACTCCGGGTAAAATCGCCGGCCGCGGTCAACGGGGTAGTCCGGCCGGCCGGCGTGTGCTAAAATACCAAAATCAGAACAGATGTTTTATAAACTCCGGGGCCACCGCCCAGCCGCCGCCGGTTGCCAGGCGGACCAAACCGGATAGAATCGCGCCTTGCTGTTTAGCGCCGGCCGCCGCGCCGGCGAAGTGATGACTCTGATCCAACAAGGTAAAGCATCGTATGACGACCCAACACAGCTACACCGCCGCGGACGTCGAGCAGCTCAACTGGAGCCGCGCCGTCCGCGCCAACCCCGGCATGTACGTGGGCGACGCCCGCGAGCACGGGTTGCACCACATCCTGTGGGAGATCATCTCCAACTCGATTGACGAAGCCACGGCCGGCTTCGGCAAGCAGATCGAGATCGTGCTGGAGCCGGACGGCAGCGCCAACGTCACCGACGACGGCCGCGGCATCCCGGTGGAGTGGAAGCCCGACTCGCAGCGCAGCGCCCTGACCCTGCTCTTCACGGCCCTGCACGCCGGCGGCAAGTTTAAGGACAAAGAACGCGACCCCAAGAAGAACGCCTCGGTCTACGCCTCCTCCGGCGGCATGCACGGCATCGGCACCAAGGCCTGCAACGCGCTCTCGGCCTGGATGGAAGTGGAAGTGCGCCGGCACGGGCTGCGCTTTGTCCAGCGCTTTGAGCAGGGCGGCGACAAGGCCACGCCGGTGGAGGTCTATGACGCCGCGGATCTGATCGGCCACATCAACGCCGATTTCAGCCTGCAGCTGGATAAGCAGCAGATGGCCGTCAAAGTGCTGTTCCACGGCAAGCCCGTCAAGTTCAAACCCTACAAGGACCCGCAGACCGGCACGCGCGTGAGCTTCCTGCCAGCCCGCGCCTTCTTTGACGCCAAGGCCATGAGCTGGACCAAGGATCCGGCCGTGCCGTGGGACGCCGACCGCCTGCGGCACCGCCTGCGCCAGGCCTCCTTCCTGAACCCCGGCGTCACGTTCAAGTTCACGGACCGGCGCGCCGGCGGCGGCACCGAAGTCTTCCAATCCGATAAAGGCCTGCTGGGCTATCTGGATTGGCTCAACGACGGCCACGAGCCGCTGCACAAGCCCATCGTCATCGAGCGCGACGTGCCGATGGACGTCAACGACCAGAACCATACGCTCAAGATCCACATCGCCCTGCAGTACGCGGGCGACAGCACCCACCTCGAGTCGTTCGTCAACAACATCCCCACCCCGCAGGGCGGCAAGCACGTCCAGGGCTTCCAGACCGGCCTGATGAAGGCCGTCAAGGCCTTTGCCGACGACAAGAAGCTGCTGAAGAAGGAAGAGCTGCGCTCGGACGACGTCCTGCTGGGCTTGACGGCCGTGATCGCCTGCGAGATGACGTGGACGCCCCAGTTCCAGGGCCAGACCAAGGATGCGCTCAACAGCCCGGAGGTCTACGGGCCGCTGCTGTCCACGGTCTACGAGTTCATGCAGGGCTACCTGGGCAAGAACATCCCCATCGGCAAGCTGATCGTCAACCAGGCCATGGCCAGCGCGCACGGGCGCGAGGCCGCGCAGCTGGCGCGCCAGGCCGTCATCAGCCGCGGCGGCGGGCTGGACGACGCCGGCAGCGAGCTGACCATCAAGAAGCTGGCCGATATCCAGCGCCGCAACGGCCAGCCGGTGGTGCCGCTGGAGCACACGGCCCTGTTCCTGGTGGAGGGCGACAGCGCCGGCGGCTCGGCCAAGCAGGGCCGCACCGCCACCCACCAGGCCATCCTGGCCCTGCGCGGCAAGATCGACAACGTCTGGGACAAGAAGCTGGCCGATATCTTGAAGTCGGCCGAGATCGCCACCATCCTGCGCACGCTGGGCGGCGTGGACGACAAGGGCGAGACCTTTGACCCCCACCAGATGCGCTACGGGCGCGTCTCGCTGATGGCGGATGCCGACGACGACGGCGCCCACATCGTCTGCCTGCTGATCACGCTGTTCTGGAAGATGCGGCCAGAGCTGATCAAGGCCGGCCGGCTGTACGTCTCCCGCCCCCCGCTCTTCCAGGTGCGCCCCAAGAAGGGCGAGCCGCGCTACGCCTACACCGAGACCGAGCGCGACCAGCTGGTGAAGCAGCTGGGCGGGCAGGCCAACGTCCACGTCCAGCGCTATAAAGGCCTGGGCGAGATGAACGCCGAGCAGCTCAATGAGACCGCGCTGGCCCTGCCGCCGGAGGCTTACAACGGCGGCGCCGAGGCGTTAACGCGCGAAGACTTCGCCCAGCACGCCCACGAGATGCGCGTCTCCACCGAAGACGCCCGCGCCATGACCGAGACGCTGGAACTGCTGATGGGCCGCAGCGTGGAAGACCGCCGCGAGTGGCTGATGGGCGACGGCTGGCGCGGCGAGCAGGACTAGCCCCGCGCTGGAACTGGTAAAGGACCTCCTATGACCCGCAGTAAAAAAGACGCCGGCCCCCGGGCTTCCGGCCAGGCCGAATTCCAATTCACCACCGCCGATCGCATCAACCAGCTGATCGAGAGCGGCCGGGCGGCCGAAAGCGGCGTCCCCGGCCCGCTGCTGCTGGACGCCAACTACCGGCGCTACGCTGAGATGGTGGTGCTCGGCCGCGCCATCCCCGACGCCCGCGACGGCCTCAAGCCCGTGCACCGCCGCATTTTGTATGACATGCTGATCGAGCTCGGCCTGGACGCGCGCGGCCCGCACAAGAAATCCGCGCGCGTGGTGGGCGATGTGCTGGGCAAGTTCCACCCCCACGGCGACAAGTCCGTCTACGACGCGATGGTGATCCTGGCGCAGGACTTCTCCATGCGCCTGCCGCTGATTGACGGGCAGGGCAACTTTGGCTCGCAGGACGGCGACTCCGCGGCCGCCATGCGCTATACCGAGGCCCGGCTTTCGCCGGCCGGCGAGACCATGCTGGCCGACATCCGCTCCGCCACGGTGGATTTCCAGCCCAACTTCGACGGCTCAATGGAAGAGCCCACCGTGCTCCCCAGCCGGCTGCCCAATCTGCTCATCAACGGCTCGAACGGCATCGCCGTGGGCATGGCCACCTCCATCCCGCCCCACAACGTGGGCGAGGTCTGCGACGCCGTGGTGTATGTGGCCAACCGCTGGGACCAGCGCGCGAAGATCAAGACCAGCGAGCTGCTGAAGATCATCCCCGGCCCGGATTACCCGACCGGCGGCATGGTCTACCGCTTCCGCGAGGACAAAGAGACCGGCCAGCCCGTGGACGTGATCGCCCAGGCGTACGAGACCGGCAAGGCCGTGTTCGTGGTCCAGGCCCAGGTGGATATCCAGGAGATCGGCGGCGGCAAGAGCGAGATCATCGTCACCGAGATCCCGTTCCAGGTCTGGAAGAGCACGGTCAAGGACCGCATCGCCGACAACCGCGACGCCTTCCGCAACGCCGGCCTCTCCAATGTGGCGGACCAATCCGACCGCAAGGGCATGCGCCTGGTGCTGGAGACCGTGCGCGGCTTCGATCCGCAGGCCGTGCTGGGCTTCGTGCTGGATAAGACCCAGCTGCGCGACAGCCAGTCCTACAACGCCGTGGCGCTGGTGCGCGGCGCGGACGGCAAGCGCCGGCCGCAATTGTGCGGCCTGCGCACCATGCTGACCGAGTTCATCACCTTCCGGCTGGAAGTCATCGTCCGGCGCAGCAAGTTCGAGCTGCAGCGCGCCGAGGACCGCCTGCACATCGTCCACGCCCTGCTCAAGGCCATCCAGGACATCGACGAGGTCATCCGCCTGATCCGCGCCGCCGCCGATGTGGACGACGCGCGCAAGAAGCTGATGAAGCGCCTGGACATCGACGAACTGCAGGCCAACGCCATCCTGGAAATGCAGCTGCGCCGGCTGGCCAAACTGGAGTACCGCAAGCTCGACGACGAGCGCAAGGAATTGGAAGCCCGCATTAAGCAGCTCAAATCCCTGCTCGGCTCGGAGAAAAAGCAGCTCGAGGTGGTGATCGAGGAGACCAAGGAAGTACGCGACCGGTTCGCGACGCCCCGGCGCACGATCATCATCGACCACGAACAGGGCCACAAGGCCGTCATCACCGGCCCCATCGCGCCGGACGCCCCGCAGGTGGTGCTGGCCGGCGACGACGGCGTGCGCTGCGATTCAGCCAGTTCATACAGCGACCGGCTGCAGAGCGGCAAGCCGTCCAGCAAGGCCGTGGAGCTGATCACCCGCCGCTTCGTGGCCGCGCCGGATGCCACCGTCGTCCTGGTCTCCAGCCAGGGCCGGCTGTGGCGCGGCAGCGTGGCGCGCCTGGCGCAGGGCTTCACGCTGGATACCGACGAGCGCCTGGTGTACGCGGGCGTGGCCGACCCGGCCGGCCGGCTGGTGCTGGCCACCCGCGGCGGCAACATCAAACGCGTGAACATGGAAGACGCCCTCAACCGCGCCGAGGCCACCTGGGGCATGGTGATCGGCATGGACGCCGGCGACGCCGTGGTGCTGGCCGGCGTGGGCGGCGATGAGGCGCAGGTGTTCTTGTACACCGCCGGCGTGACGGGCGAGGCCAAATTGCTGCGCTTCCCGGCCAACGCCGTCAACCCGCAGGCCACGCCCAGCGCGCGCGGCATGGCCGGCATGAAGCTGCCCGAGGGCGAACCCCTGGCCGGCGGCCTGCTGTTCGAGCCGGGCAGCCCGGCCAAGGCGCTGGTGCTCGCCACCGCCGGCGGCTTTATCCGCCGCGTTGGTCTGGACGAGTTCCCCATCCAGGGCCGCGCCGGCCAGGGCGTCCAGGTGCTCAAGACCACCGACGCCACCGGGCCGCTCTCCGGGGTGACGCTCGGCGCGCCGGATGGGTGGATCGACGTGTACTCGGTCAAGAACAAGCGGCTGCGGCTGAAACTGCAAGAGATCCCGGCCGGCAAGCGCGCCCACCCCGGCGTCAAGCTGGAAAAATCCTACCCGGACCTGTTCGGGGGCGAAGCCCTGGGCCGGCTGGTGGCGCTGGAGCCGCTGGGGTAAGAGCCCGCGCCCCCTTTCCGTCTGTCAGAACCGGCCGCGGCCCGCAGGGGGTGCGGCCGTTTTTTATGGTCCGCGCGGGGGCCGGCCCCCGAACGGGCCAGCCGACCCCCCGTTCGATTGACGCCATTTATCCTCGAAAGTCAGGCCAGAGGTCAGCGGCGCGCTTAAACCGTTCCGCTATAATGCGAACGGTTGGGCCTCGGCCGCCTGGGCGTCCGCGCCGGCCCCACGCCCCCCACCCACCGCGATCAGCCTTCCTCAACAGGAGATCTATATGGAATTCCCCGCCTACGTCACCCACACCGGCCTGCGCGCCTGGGTGCAGGAAATGGTGGCCCTGTGCAAACCGGAGCGCGTGCATTGGTGCGACGGCTCGCCGGCCGAATACGATGCGCTCTGCAATCAGATGGTGCAGAATGGCACCTTCCTGCGCCTGAGCCCCGAAAAACGCCCCAACAGCTTCCTGGCCCGCTCGGACCCCAGCGATGTCGCCCGGGTGGAGGACCGCACCTTCATCTGCAGCCTCAACCCGCGGGACGCCGGCCCGACCAACAACTGGATGCATCCCAAGGAGATGAAGGCCAACCTGACCAAGCTGTTCGAGGGGTCCATGCGCGGCCGGACCATGTACGTGGTGCCCTTCAGCATGGGGCCGCTCGGCTCGCCCATCGCCCACATCGGCGTGGAACTGACCGATTCGCCCTATGTGGCCGTCAGCATGCGGATCATGACGCGCATGGGCCGCGCGGTGCTGGATGTGCTGGGGAACGGCGACTTTGTGCCGTGTCTGCACTCGGTGGGCATGCCCCTGGAGCCCGGCCAAAAGGACATCCCGTGGCCGTGCAACAAAGACAACAAGTACATCGTCCACTTCCCGGAAGAGCGCTCCATCTGGTCCTACGGCAGCGGCTACGGCGGCAACGCTTTGCTGGGCAAGAAGTGTTTCGCCCTGCGGATCGCGTCGGTCCTGGCCCGCGACGAGGGCTGGCTGGCCGAGCACATGCTGATCCTGGGCGTGCAGTCCCCGGACGGCCAGAAGACTTATGTGGCCGCCGCCTTCCCCAGCGCCTGCGGCAAGACCAACTTCGCCATGCTCATCCCGCCGGCCGCCTTTGAAGGCTGGAAGGTGACCACCGTCGGCGACGACATCGCCTGGATCAAGCCCGGCCCGGATGGCAAGCTGTACGCCATCAACCCAGAGGCCGGCTTCTTCGGTGTGGCGCCCGGGACCTCGGACAAATCCAACCCCAACGCCATGGCCTCCATCAAGGCCAACACCATCTTCACCAACGTGGCCCTGACCGACGACGGCGACGTGTGGTGGGAAGGCATGACCAAGCAGCCGCCGGCCCATTTGATCGACTGGAAAGGCCAGGATTGGACCCCGGACGCCGGCCGGCCGGCCGCGCACGCCAACGCGCGCTTCACGGCCCCCATCAGCCAGTGCCCGGTCATCGACGCCGAAGCCGACAACCCCAACGGTGTGCCGATCTCGGCCTTCATCTTCGGCGGCCGGCGCAGCGATGTGGTGCCGCTGGTCTATCAGGCTTTCAACTGGAACTACGGCGTGTACGCCGCCGCCACCATGGGCTCGGAGATGACGGCCGCCGCGGCCGGCAAGCTCGGCGAAGTGCGCCGCGACCCGTTTGCCATGCTGCCCTTCTGCGGCTACCACATGGCCAGCTACTTCAACCACTGGCTGCAGTTCGGGCGCAACATTGCCAACCCGCCGCGCATCTTCAACGTCAACTGGTTCCGCAAGGATAAGGCCGGCAACTTCCTGTGGCCGGGCTTCGGCGACAACATGCGCATCCTGAAGTGGATTGTGGAGCGCACGCGCGGCCAGGCCAAAGCCATCGAAGGGCCGCTGGGCCGCATGCCGCGCTACCAGGATATCGATTGGCGCGGGATGGAGAACTTCTCCGAGGAGCAGTTCAACGCCCTGATGAGCGTGGACCGCGAGCAGTGGATCCGCGAACTGAGCCAGCATGATGAGCTGTTCATCAAGCTGTACGACCGCCTGCCCAAGGAGTTCATCTTCCTGCGCGAGCTGATTCTCTCCAGCCTGTGGCGCTCGCCGGCCACCTGGGAGATCGAATAGCCCCCGCCTGACGCCGCCGCAACGCCGGGCCTCCGCGCTGGAGGCCCGGCGTTTTTTTTTGCCGCCGGCTGGAATTGCGCTATAGTCAGGGTCAGCCATCCGCCGGGGAACCCCATGCCCAAATCCGAAGCCTTCACCAGCGTTGACGCCGCCTGGCTGCACATGGACAAGCCCGAGAACTTGGCCACGATTACCAGCGTGGTCCTGTTCAAGGCGCCGCTGGATTTTGAGCGCG
>JAGOBN010000140.1 GCA_017999235.1 Anaerolineales bacterium
CGTCAATGGCGGCGTGGGCGTAGCGGTCCCAATACGGGCGCGGGATGGCGTAGGGGTCGTGCGGGTGCGTGAACGAGACCGTCAGGCAGAACGGCCGGCCGTCGCCGGAGCGCGCCCAATCACGGAGGTGGCGCACCGCATGGAAGGCCACCTCGTCGTCGTAGTCGATCTGATTGGAAGTGACGCACGGGCCGGCCTGCGCCACGCTGAGCATGTTGTGATACCAGGACAGCCGCTCGTCGGGGCGCTCCCAGTTGGGGGTCCAGTCAAAATCGGCCGGGTAGATATCGGTGGTCAGGCGTTCTTCAAAGCCATGCAGCTGGTCCGGCCCGATCAGGTGCATCTTGCCGGAGAGCGTGGTGCGATAGCCCAGGCCGCGCAGGTAGTGGGCGAAGGTGGGGACCTCCGGGCTGAAGGCGGCGGCGTTATCGTAGGCGCCAATGCGCGCCGGCAGACAGCCGGTGAGCAGCGAGGCGCGGGACGGCGCGCACAGCGGGCTCGCGCAGTAGGCGCTCTCAAAGACCACGCCGTCACGCGCCAGCGCGGAGAGATGCGGAGTCTGGACCACTGGATGACCGTAGGCCGGCAGGGCCGGCGCGGCCACCTGGTCCCCCATCACGAGGAGGATATTCGGTTTCAACATGCCCTCACCAAGAATGCGGGCCTGATATCCGGCGTGGAAGTGGGCGGGAGTATAGCGCCCCCGCCAAAAGAGTCAACCGTGTTTTCGCAATCGGGTTGTTCCAAACTTCACGGATCGCGGCGCGCCGGCCAGCCGATACTGCGGCCGGCTTGCGGCGGCCGCGGCCAGCCGGCGTGTCCGGCGGCCAGGACGTGCAGGCGCGCCAGCTGGCCGGCCGGCATCGGCGTCACGCGCGGGCCGGCCTGATCCACATGCAGGAACATCACTTCGTTGGTCGCGGCCAGATACGCGTCCGCGCCCGCCCACATCTGATGAAAAAGATGGATCCGCTTGGCGTCACAGCCCAGCAGGTAAGTGGTGTAGCGCAGGGTCGCGCCGGCCTTGACCTCGCGCAGAAAATTGAGATGTGTCTCGGCGGTGTAGATCGTGGCGCCGGCTTGTTCGCGGTAGGCCGGGCCAAAGCCGACGTGGGCCAGGAAGGCCTCGGTCGCCTCGCTGAAGGCCACCAGGTAGTAGCCGTCCATCAGATGGCCGTTGTAGTCCATCCACTCCGGCCGGGCGAAGCCCGTCCACAGACTCAGCGGGGCGGCGGGTTCAGGCGTCATCGGCCGCGCACCGCCCGCCCCAGCCGGCGCACGCCTTCCACCAGCGCGGCGGGGTCATAGTAGCTGAAGGCCAGCCGCAGCGCCTGGCGGCCCGCCTCGTCCAGACAAAAGCGCGCGCCGGGATGGTAGACCACGCCGGCCGCCTGCGCGCGCGGCAGCAGCTCGGCCGCGTCCAGCCCGGCCGGCAGGGTGACCCAGACAAAGAAGCCGCCGGCCGGCCGCTCCCAGGTGGTCCCGGCCGGCATAAACTCGGCCAGCGCGTCCAGCAGGGCGTCGCGGCGCGCGCGATACTCGGCGCGCAAATGCGCCAGGTTGGGATCATAGTGGCCGGCATCACACAGGGCCGCCGCGGTCAGCGCGGTGTAATGGTTAAGCCCGCCGCCGCTGTTCCGCAGGCCGCCATTGACCAGGCGATCCACAATGGGCGCCGCGCTGGTGATCCAGCCCAGACGCAGACCGGGCGCCAGGGTCTTGGCAAAGGAGCCCACGCGGGCCACGGTCCCCGGCGCCGCCAGGCTCCACAAAGACGGCGGCGCCGCGCCGTCATACGCCAGCTCGCGATACGCATCATCTTCCACGATCAGACAGCCGGCTTCGGCCGCCAGGTCCACCAGCGCCCGCCGGCGTTCGGCGCTCAAGTTCCGGCCGGTGGGATTGTGGAAGGTGGGGATGGTGTAGAGCAGGCGCGGCGGCCGGCCGGCGCGGCGCAGTTCGGCCAGACGGAGCCGCAGCGCGTCCACGTCCAGGCCGGCGGCGTCGGTGGGGACCGGCACCAGGTCCAGGCCGTGATCGCGCAGAATCCGCACCGCCAGGTGATAGGTGGGCGATTCCACCAGGGCCACATCGCCGGGCCGGGTGTGCAGGGCGCAGAGCTGATCGATGGCTTCGGAGGCGCCGGCCGTGATCATGATTTCATCGGCGGCCGCCGGCCGGCCCTCGGCGCGCTCCAGGCGGGCGCGCAGCCAATCCAGCAGCGGGCCAGGGCCGGCGTTGGGGCCGTACGCCAGGGCCTCGGGTCCAAACCGATCGAGGGCCGCGGCGCTCATCTGGCGCAGCAGATCCACCGGCAGCAAGGCCGGATCGGGCTGGCCCCAATCCAATTCAATGACATCCAGCCGGCGTTGGTGTTGAACGGTGGGGGTGGGCATCGCTTAGCGCCGGCCCCACTTGGCCCAGTGCTTGTCGAGCACGGCCAGCAGATCCACCAGGAACTCGTCGCGCTCCTGGATGAGTTCGGCGACCGAGCGGCCGGCGGCCTCACGCTCGCAGCCGGCCACCATCCGGTCGCGCAGCTCGGGCGTCAGCGCCGGGGCCACCAGGCGCGTCCACGGCTCCTTCAGGGAAGGACCAAAGTGGTCGAGCATGTGGGCCATGCCCCCTTCCCCGCCGGCCAGGTGAAAGGTGAGGTTGACCCCCATCAGCGCCCAGCGCAGACCCGGCCCCTGGACAATGGCGGCGTCGATCTCCTCCACGGTGGCTTCGCCGGCGGCCACCATGTGCAGGGACTCGCGCCAGACGGCGTCCTGCAAGCGATTGGCCAGAAAGCCCGGCAGTTCCCGCGTCATCTTCAGCCCGTACTTGCCGAAGTGGTTGTAAAAGGCCGCGGCCCACTCCACGGCCGCCGGGTCGGTTTTGACGCCGCCCACCACTTCCACCAGCGGGATGAGATACGGCGGATTGAACGGATGGCCGACGACCAAACGCTCCGGATGATGCGCGGCCTGGAGGGCCATCTCCGTCATGGCATAGCCGGAGGTGCTGGACCCGATGATGGTCTCCGGCGGCGCGGCGGCGTCGATCTGGGCCAGCACCTCGCGCTTGAGGGCGAGCCGTTCCGGCGCGTTCTCCTGGACAAAGTGCGCGTCCCGCACCGCGGCCGCCAGATCGGGCGCGATCGTCAGGCGGGCCGGAGCGGCGCCCGGTTTCAGGCCCAGCTTCAGCATCGTCGGCCAGACTTGGGCCACAAACGCGCGCAGCTTGTCACCGGCGCCGGGCGCGGGGTCCCAGGCTGTGACCTCCAGACCCTGCCGCAGAAAATGGGCGGCCCAGCCCCCGCCGATGACGCCGGCGCCGACAATGGCCACGCGTTTGACTTGGGAGAGTTCGGGATACGGCATGGATCACCTGTTGAAAAGCGGGCGCGATCGCGAATGGCGCCGCGCGCCCTGGCGCGCCGCTGTGTTTGATGGGATTCTCAAAAACCAACGTTGGCCAGACCTTTGAGGCCCAGCAGCTGGCGGGCCTGGGCCGGCGCCGCGATCTCCAGCGAGAGCGCCTCCAGGATCCCGCGCAGTTTGGCCACCTGGGCGGCGTTCGAGGGCGCCAATTCGCCTTTGCCCAGGTACAGGCTGTCCTCCAGGCCGACGCGCACGTGGCTGCCCATGAGGGCGCCGGCGGTGACCGTGTTGAACTGGTAGCGCCCGCCGCCCAGCACCGACCACTGCACGTCCGGGCCGGCCAGCCGGTCCAGCGTGCGCTTCATAAAGACCAGGTTATCCACGGCCTCGGCGCCAATGCCGCCCAGGGTGCCCAGCACAAACTGCAGGAAGACCGGGGGCTGGATCAGGCCGCGATCCATGAAGTAGGCCAGGGTGTACAGGTGGCCGACGTCGTAGGCCTCAAACTCGAAGCGCACGCCGGCCTCGGCGGCCAGGACCGTCAGCATGTACTCGACGTCGGAGAAGTTGCTGACAAACGGCTCGCGGCGCGTGCTCTCCAGAAACGGCTCCTCCCAGGCGTGCTGCCACTGGCCCGCGTATTTGGGGATCATGGGGAACATGCCGTAGTTGAGGGTCCCCAGGTTGCACGTGCACAGCTCGGGCTTCAGGGCGCGGATGACGTTCAGGCGCTGTTCCACGGTCTGGCCGGTGGCGCCGCCGCTGGTCAGGCTGATCACGGCGTCGCAGTCGGCCTTGATGCGGCTGGCGTATTCCCGGAACAGGCCGGGGTCGGCCGACGGGCTGCCATCCTGCGGATTCCGCGCATGCAGGTGGACAATGGCGGCGCCGGCGCGGGCCGCGTCCACGGCCTGCCGCACGATCTCGTCTGGGGTCACCGGCAGATGCGGGGACATGCTGGGGGTGTGGCTGGAGCCGGTAATCGCGCAGGTGATAATCGTCGGACGAGCCATTCGCGGCCTCCTGGCTAAATGAAATACCGCTCGATCGTCTCGGCCCAGGCTTTCTGAAAGAACAGCTCGCCGTCCACCGTCACGCGCAGCTCCAGGTCCGCGTGCAGCTGGGTGGCGGTGCTGCGCAAGGCCAGGCGGCCGATCAAATCCGTGCGCGCCTCCGGCTGCAGCATACTGATCCGCTGCACGCCGCGGGCGCTCACGGCTTCCGGGCGCGCATCGCTGGCCGTGATCTCGGCGTCCTGCGCCTCTTCCAGAATAAACGGCTCCCCGACCGGCTGAACCCGCCCGCAGTCATGCACGGCCACGCTGGTGGTGCCGGCCACGGCTTCTTCGGTCACCCGCCAGGTGGAGGGCTCGCTGGAGGTGCTGGCCCGCGGCGTGAGCGCCACCGGCGGCTGAAAGACGGGGCGCGGCAGGGCCGGATCCGCGGCGCCGGCCACCACCGGCAGGAGCAGCCGTGAGGGGCGCAGCCGGCCGCGCTGCACGCTGAGCGTGAACGGCGTCGGCGAGGGCCAGACGGTGGGAAAGTCCGAGGTGGCCAGGGAGACCCGCACGCAATGGCCGGGCTGGAACACCCACGAGGCGACTTTCAGCGGCACGTCCACGGCGTAAGTTTCGCCCGGCGTGAGCGGTTCCGGCGCCGCGTGGGATTTCCGGTGCGTCAGGTTGAGGATGCCGCGCGTCACCAATGTTGAGGCGCCGTCCGGGGCAACATCGCAGACCTTGACCGAGACAAAGCCGAGGGTGGCGTCCGCCGCGACGTGCAGGGCGGCCGTGGCGCAGCCCAGCAGCTCCAGCGGCTGCTCCAACGGCGCCGAGGTGTAAGTCAGCGAGCGGGCATCATCCACCGTCTGCTCGCGGTTCAAGCCAAACGGCGGCCAGAGCGGAAACCAGAACCCGCTGGCCGTGCCGACGGTGGCGCGGTGGCGGTAACGATCCGCCTCGGCGCCGGCCTCCGGCTCGGCGCGCAAAGCCCCGGCGCTGGCCAGGTAGAAGCTGCGCGTCTGCGTGCGGGCCGGCGGCCACCGCGGCTCATAGCGCCACTCGCCGGGCATGTGCGGCAGGAAGGGGTGGGCCGGCGCGCCGTGCTGGACATACACCGCCAGCTGCGGCTCGCGCATGATCCCGGTGTCTTCGCCCCGCAGCCATTGCGCCCACCAGCGCGTCATCTCATGCAGGTGGTTGATGCGCGGCTCCGGGTAGGCGTCGTTGGGGCGCGAGTGCTGCCACGGCCCGCAGATGGCGCGGTTGGGCGCGGTCAGGCCGGCCAGCATGCGGAAGAGCGCGTCCGGATAGCCGTCCTGCCAGCCGCCCAGATGCAGTACCGGGGCCTTGATCGAACTGTAATCGGTCTTGAGCGAGCCCTGGAGCCAGAAGGCGTCCTCGGTTTGGTGCCTGAGCCATTCCAGCAGCCAGGGCGGGTTGCCGTGCAGGCGCGCCTGCCACTGCGCGGCCCAGTCCGCGCCCGCGTACTGCGGATACGGCGGCATGGCGTTCATGGGCAGCATCCAGCCCGGATACAGCAGCTGGTCAATGCCCATCAGACAGCCGCCGGAGTAGTGGACGTCGCAGTGGTAGCGGTCGTCGGTGGCGGCGTGCGGGATGATGGCCTTGAGCGCCGGCGGGTTGTGCATGGCGGTCTGGATCGCATTGAAACCGCCGTAGGAGGTGCCGAACATACCCACGCTGCCCGTGCACCACGGCTGGCGGCTGATCCAGTCGATCACCACACAGGCGTCGGCCTGTTCCTGCGGCAGATACTCGTCCAGCACCACGCCTTCGGAGCCGCCGGTGCCGCGCAGATCCACGCGCACGCCCGCAAACCCACGCTCGGCGAAGTAATAGTGCGCGTTCCAGCGCGCGGCCGTCCGGTCATCTTTGCGATACGGCAGATACTCAAACACCGCCGGAAACGGCCCGGGACCCTCCGGCATAAACAGATCGGCGGCCAGGGTGATCCCGTCCGGCAGAGGAATGCGGACGTTCTTGAGATGACGCACGGCCCAGCGCGGTTGGGTCAGGTCGACGGACATCGGCGCTCCTTAACGGCCAGCGGCCGGCGTTCAAGACAAAAGCGGCGGGCCACCGCGACCCGCCGCTCAAACCATCAGCGCGCTTTACAGCACCGGCGCATGGGTGGCGCGCGGCGTCCACTTCCCGGTGCCGGCCCGCCCGTGCCAGAGGTCGCCGCCCTCGGTCCGCTCAGCCAGCAGCTCGCCCCGGCGGTAGACCTTCACCGGCAGGCCCGTCACCGGCCAGCCTTCAAACAGGTTGTAGTCTGTGCGCTGGTGCGCGGCCGCCACGCCCCAGGTGGCCTGCTTATGCGGGTCCCAGATCACCACATCCGCGTCCGCGCCCACCGCCAGCGTGCCTTTCTGCGGATAGAGGCCGAAGATCTTGGCCGGGTTGGTGCAGGCCAGGGCCACCAGTTGGTTCAGGCTGAGATGCCCTTTTCCCACGCCGTACGACCACAGGATCGGCATCCGGTCGCCGATGACGGGCAGGCCGTTCGGGATCTTGGAGAAATCGCCGGCGCCCAGCTCCTTGCCCGGCAGCTGGAAGGGCTGGCCTTCATACATGATCGGGCGCGTGCCGTCGAACAGAAACGGGCAATGGTCGGTGGAGATGTGCTGCAGCGCGCCCGTCCGCACGGCTTCCCACAGCGCGGCCTGGTCGGCGGCGGTGCGGACCGGCGGCGAGCACACAAACTTGGAGCCGTCCGCCTGACGCAGGTTGTCCACGCTGAAATGGAAATACTGCACGCACGTCTCGCCCATCACCTTGACGCCCTGGGCGCGGCCGGCCGCGATGGCGGCGGCCGCTTTCGCGCAGGTGACGTGGACGACATACAGCGGCGCGCCGGCCACAGCCGCCAGGGCCACGGCGCGCTGGGTGGCCTCGCCCTCGCACCAATCCGGGCGGGTGAGCGCGTGCCATTCCGCGCTGGTATGGCCGGCCGCCAGCGCCTGCTTCACCAGCACATCGATGGCGTCGCCGTTCTCGGCATGGACCATGACCAGCAAGCCGTGCTCGGCCGCCGTAAGCATGGTCTTGAACAGCGTGGTGTCATCCACCTGCAGGTTGCCTTTGTAGGCCATGAACAGCTTGAGCGAGGGGAGGCCGGCCTTCCCCATCACCGGGATCTCGGCCAGCACGGCGTCGTTCAGGTCCGTGATGCCCAGATGGTAGCCGTAGTCGAGGACGGCTTTATCCGCGGCCTTTTTGTTCCAGCGGTCCACGGCGTCCCGCAGGCGCTCACCCTTGGCCTGCATCGCAAAATCGATGTGGAAGGTGGTGCCGCCAAAGGCCGCCGCCTTGTGGCCGCTGTAGAAGTCGTCGGACGAGGTGGTGCCGCCAAAGGGCAGTTCCAAATGCGTGTGGACGTCGATGGCGCCGGGCAGCGTAAACAGGCCCGTCCCGTCGACCACGTGCGCGCCGCCGGCCGGCAGATCGCGGCCGATCAGCGCAATCCGGCCGTCGGCCAGCAGCAGGTCGGCGACAAAGGTCTCCGAGGCCGTGACCAGGGTGCTGTTCTTGATCAGAGTCTGCATGCGAACCTCCTCAGGCGAACGCGGGTGAGTAAATGAGTGCGCGGGCTGCGCCGGATTTTACGTCGGACCGCGCCGCCCGCCAATCTCAGCGCACCGATAAGAAGCCGGCCAGCGCGTCCGCGCCGGACGTGTGGCCGACCGCCAGCAGATCCCGCAGGGCCGGCCGCCAATCCGCGCCGGCCGCCAGCGCCGCCAGCAGCGCGTGCCAATAGGCCGAGCCCTCGCCGCGCGCCGCCGCGCGCACATAGGCCGCCGACAGGGTCGTGGTCAGCGGCGCGGCCGCCGCCGCCACCGGCTCGGCCAGGGCGTCAGCGCCCGCGCCGGCGCGGCCGGCCCACACCGCCAGCAGCGCCCCGACGATGAAGTCATCGCCGGCCGGCGTCAGACCGCCGCCCACGCCGGCCAAATACCGCGCGCCGGCCACGGCCCGCGCCGCGTCCCGGGCCGCCAAACCGCCGGTCAAATCCGCCGCGCCGGCCGCCACGCGCGCCAACAGCGGCGTGCCGGCCCCGGTCTGGAACAAATCCAGCAAGGAGCCGGCCGGCGCCCACCCCGGCGCCAGCGCGGCCAGTTCCGCCAGAGC
>JAGOBN010000141.1 GCA_017999235.1 Anaerolineales bacterium
TCCTCCGCCAGGCCGGCCGCGCCCAAATTGCTGGCGATGGCGCTGTAATACTCCGGGCCGGTGGCCAGGTAATACAGGCGGTTGGTGGCCGCCCCGCCTTCCAGCTCCGTCAGCCGCTGGCCCAGGCCGGCGTAATCGGCGGCGGTGTTGAGATCGCCTTTGAAGTAGGCGATCTGGGCGGCGAAGGCCGCCCACACGCCGGCGTCAAACTCCTTGGGCGAGAATTCTTCCAGGCCGGCGCGCAGCTGGCTGCGAAAATCGTCCTCGGACCAGGGCCGGCGCGCAAAGCCCACGATGCGGACCCGCGCTGGCAGCCGGCCTTTGCGGTGTAAATGGTAAAGCGCCGGGATCAATTTGCGGTGGGTCAGGTCGCCGGAAGCGCCAAAGATGACCAGGGTGGTTGCCAAGTCAGGCATGAGCGGGCCTCTTGTCGGAACGGGGTGCGTTAGGCGTGGTCCAAGCGGCTGGCGGCCGCCCGGTCCACGAGCCACAGGAGTTGGCCGGCGCTGGGGCGCAGGCGGTGGATAGGCCAGCGCACCGGGTCACGTTCGGCCTGGAGCGCGGCCGCCAGCGCCGGCGCCTTGGCGGCGCCGGTCACCAGGCCGATCAACGTTTGCGCGGCGTTGAATACCAAGGGTGTCAGGGTCACCCGCTCGGCTGGCCGGTCCTGATAGTGGGCGTTGACCGTCAGCACGGGCTGGGTGTCTTCCGCCGGGAGGGGCGCACCCGGGAACAGCGAGGCGGTGTGGCCGTCTTCGCCCAGCCCCAGCAAGACCGCGCTGAAGTTGGGCCAGGTCTGGTCGGGCGGCGCGAGCGTATCGCGCGCAAACAGGCGTAATTCCTCAGTGTAGTGGGCGGCGGCGGACGCCCCCCCGAGTTCGCCCTTGATGCGGTGGATGTTTTCAGCCGGCAGCGGCACGTGCCGCAGCCACGCGGCATGCGCCTGGGCGAAGTTGCTCTCCGGGTCGGTGGGCGGCACGCAGCGCTCGTCGCCCCAGAACACATGGAGGCTGGACCACGGCAGGCTGAGGCTGTACGGCGGCTGGCCCAACAGCCGGTAAATCTGCTGCGGGGTGCCGCCCCCGCACAGGACCAGGCTGAAGGGCTGGCCGGCCGACCACGTCTCGTGGATCAGGTTGGCCAGCAGTTCGGCGGCCGCGCGGCTGAGCGCCAGCGAATCGTCAAAGACCTGGATGGGAGAAAAGTCCATGCGCGTTCCTTGCGAGCCTCGGCCGGCGCCGGGGCCGCCGTTGTCCGGGCGTTAAGGCTGGGGCGGCAGCGGCTGGAGGTAGCGCCGGGGCTCGTCCAGCCGGCCGGCGTACACGCCCCGATAAGGGGCGGGCAGCAGCGCCGCAATCCGAATCATAATCTCATCGGCAATCGCCTGCCGGACGGCCTGGCTGGCCCGCTCGCCGCCCAGCTCCACTCGATACGGCTGATCGACCGCGATGTGAAAATCGGTCCGGCGCAGCCGCGTGAGATTGCTCCAGAACGCCTCGCCGCCCCAGTATGCCAGCGGCAGAACCGGGGCGCCGCTGTGCAGGGCCAGCACCGCCACCCCCGGATGGCCCGGCAGCAAACGCCCGGTGCCGCTGCGGGTCCCTTCCGGCGCGATCCCCAGCAGGTAATTGGCTTTGAGCGCCGCCAGCGCTTTGCGGAAGGCGGCCGCGTCGCTCTCGCCGCGGTGGATCGGGATGGCGTCCGTGAGGCGGAAGAACAGCGCGAACCCGTTGTGAAAGGACTGGGCCTTGACCAGGCCGGTCAGCGGCCGGGGCAGGAGGCGCGGGTACAGCACCGGGACTTCCAGGAAATTGATATGGTTGGCGGCCACGATTAGCGGGCCGCGCGCGGGAACACGGGCCAGCGCGCCGGCATCCACGCGGCACAGAGTCTCAGTGAGCGCGTACAGCGCCCCCATCACCAGCCGCTGCGCCATCCGCGTCATGCGTGCGCGGCGTCCGGGCCGACGATGACGGCCAGCTGGCGCGGGCGGAGCTCCAGGGTCAGCGTTTGGCCGGCCGTGCAGAGCGTCTCGCCGTCCGCGTGGGCGGGCAAAACGCCGCTCAGCGCCGTGACGCGCACGCGCCGCGCGCGCGCCATCCGCACGGCCGGGTGCCTCCCCTGGCTGCCGCGCATGAACCGCCCGATCAAGCTCAGAATCCCCAGCCGGCTCACCTGGCCGCCGATGCACAGGTCCAGCCAGCCGTCCTCGGGGCTGGCCTGCGGCCCCATCAGGAAGCCGCCGCCCATGCGCCGGCCGTTCATGGCCGAGACGAGCAGGGCGGGTTGGCGGGTGACCACGCCGTCCAGGTCGAGCTCGACCTCGGGGGCGCGGTCAAACACCGCGATCGTCCGCACCGCCGCGACGGCGTAGCCGGCGAAGCCGCTCAACCGCTTGAGCTTCAGGGCCTCGAAACCCACCACGGCGTCAAACCCAATGCCGACCCCGTTGCCGAAGAAGCGCCCCTCCGGATACAGGCCGCCCACCGCGCGGCCCACGTCGATGAGGCGGCGCCGGCCCTGCGCCAGCGCCGCGCAGCCGGCCTCCAGCCCAATCGGCGCGCCGATCCCAAACGCCAGATCATTGCCGCGCCCCGCGCACAACAGGCCCAGCGCCGGGCCGCTGGCGTCGCCGGCCGGCCGGCCGCGCAGCAGGCCGTTGAGGACCTCGTTGGCGGTGCCGTCCCCGCCGGCCGCCACCACCACGTCATAGCCGACCGCCGCGGCGTGTTCCGCCAGTTCCAGTGCGTGGCCGGGGCGCTCGGTCAGCGCCAGATCATAGAGCAGATGCTGGGCGCGCAGCCAGCGCTCCACCTGCGGCCGCGTCCGGGCCGCCGCGCCGCGGCCGGCGGCGGGATTGAGGATGATGAAGTGTTTTGCGGGAGCCACGCTGGCGCTCGATGCCTTTCCGGGAAGGGTTTCGCCCCTGAGCAAGCTGCCAAAGATTGTAAGCGATGTAAGGCCGGCGTCAACTGCTGTACAATGCCTAAGCTTAACCAATAGCATAAGATCGGTTTGGTACAATCTATCCGGGGATGGATGTCATCCGGTGGTGGCCACGGTCTTCAAAATCGTTGTGCCGTCTCGCTGAGGCGGCAGGTGGGTTCGACTCCCATTCATCCCCGCCTGAGGCCTATGTATCCGTTTAAACAATCTGTGCTGGCTGACGCGGCCGCCTTGCGCCCGATTGTGGCGCAAGTGATGGCGATTGAAGACACGACCTATGGCGGCGCGGACAGCCCCTTTGCCGTCCGGTTTCGCGGGCAGTTGACGCGTGACTCGGCGGACGCGTACGCGCATGTGGCCGAGTATTTCCGGCCGCAGGGCTACACCCCGCTCTTTCGCCAGGAGGGCGCCAGCCACCTCATCCTGGCGGTCTCCGGCGTCATCGCGCCGGCGCCCTCGCGCAGCTGGGTGAACGCGCTGATGCTGGCGCTGACCGTCCTGAGCATGTTGTTCGCCGGCGGCGCCTATGGTTACGCCGGCCCGGTGCCGGAAACATTCGGCGATTGGCTGGGTCTGCTGCTGGGCGGCTGGCCCTTCCTGGTCAGCATGCTGGGCATCCTGGGCGCGCATGAGCTCGGCCACTACTTCGCCGCCCGCCGCCACAAGGTCGCCGTATCTCTGCCGTACTTCCTGCCCTTCCCGTGGAGCCCGTTTGGCACGCTGGGCGCCTTCATCCAGCTCAAGGCGCCGCCCACCAATCGCCGCGTGCTGCTGGATATCGGCGTGGCCGGCCCCTTGGCCGGCTTTCTGGTGGCGGTGCCGGTGCTGCTTTACGGCCTGCTCACCTCCCCGCTGCGGGCCGTGCTGCCCGGCCAGGTGAGCGGGTTTGAAGGCAATTCCGTTCTGTACCTGGCGCTGAAGTATCTGGTCTTCGGGCAGGTGCTGCCGGCCCCGGCCGCCACGGATGGCCTGGGGTATTGGCTGTTTATGCTGCGCTTCTGGTTTACCGGGCGCTTTACCGAGGCCGGCGGCTTCGACGTCTACCTCAATCAAGTGGCCTGGGCCGGCTGGGCCGGCCTGCTGGTGACCGGCCTGAACCTCATCCCGGCCGGCCAGCTAGATGGCGGCCACGCGCTGTATGTGCTCATCGGCCGGCGTGCCAGCCGCCTGATCCCGTTCATCCTGGCGATCCTGATCGGCCTGGGCTTCTTCTGGAGCGGCTGGTGGCTGTGGGCGGCCTTGATCTTTGTGGTCGGCCGCACGCACGCTGAGCCGCTGGATCAGATCACGGAACTGGACCCGCCGCGCCGGCTGATCGCCATCGCGGCGCTGATCCTGTTTTTCCTGGTGATCACGCCCATCCCGCTGATCTGAAGCGCCATGATCCCCGAAATCTCCGCCCGGGAATTGGCTGACCGGCTGCGCGGCCCCAACCCGCCGCGGCTGATCGATGTACGCGAGCCGAACGAGTGGGCCTTCTGCCGCATCGCCGGCGCCGAGCTCAAGCCGATGAGCGCGATCATGGCGTGGATGCCCGAGCTCGACCGGACCACGGAACTGGTCATTCAATGCCACAGCGGTGTCCGGAGCTGGCAGGTGGCCCAATATCTCCAGGCGCACGGATTTCAGCGTGTGTTTAATTTACGGGGCGGCATCGACGCTTGGTCGGTGGATGTCGACCCGACAGTGCCGCGTTACTAGATCGGCCGCGGCGGCAGCGGGCTGAGCACGGGTCTGGCCGCGATGAATTGGCAGTTGACGCCCCCGATTTTTCTGTTATTGGTCGCCGGCGGTGTGGGCGGCCTGTTGGCGTTGGAGGGGATCGTGCGCCGGCGCGCCACGCCCGGCGCTCAGCCCCTGGGCTGGCTGGCGCTGGCCGCCGCGGTCTGGGCGTGGGCCAGCGCGGCCGAGTACCTGGCCGGCGGCCTGGCCGCCAAAATCCTGTGGTCCAAAGTTCAATACCTGGGCATCGTCACCATCCCCGCGTGCTGGGTGTGGTTTGCCGCGCACTACGGCCGGCAGCTGCCCCGGCTGACCCGTCGGCGCATGGCGTGGTTTCTGCTGGTGCCGGCGCTGACCCTGGCGCTGGTCTGGACGAATGAGGCGCACGGCCTGATCTGGCCGCGGGTGACCCTGGCGCCGGACGGCCAGACCGCCATCTATGATCACGGCGCCGGCTTCTGGCTCTTTCTGGTGTTCACCTATGGGGCGCTGCTGACGGGCACCCTGTGGATCTGGCGCGCGATTCGCCAGGTGCCGCAGTGGTATCGCGGGCCGGCCGTCCTGGTCATCATTGGCGTCGCCATCCCGTGGCTGAGCAACGCTGCCTATCTGCTGGCCGGGCCGGCGTTTGGCGGCCTGGACCCAACCCCCCTGGCGTTTGTGGCCGCCGGCGGGCTGATCGCCATCAGCCTCTATCAATTGCAGCTGCTGGAGCTGATCCCCATCGCCCGCACCGTGGTGCTGGATCAGATGCCGGACGGCGTGCTGGTCCTGGACGCGCAGGAGCGCGTGGTGGACCTCAACCCGGCCGCCCGCCGCTGGCTGGGCGCGGACTGCCTGGGCCGGCCGGCCACCCTGGCCGTGCCCAACTGGGCGGCGCTGCGCGCCCAGGCGGCGGGGCCGGTGGAGCTGACGCTGGGCGGCCGCTGGCTGGAGGCGCGGCTGTCCGCGTTGCCGGGCCCCGCCGGCGGCGCCTCCGGCTGGCTGGTGGTCTTGCACGATATCGGTGACCGGAAGGTGGCCGAGGCCGCCCTGCGCTCCGGCGAGGCGCGGCTGCGCCAGGTGATTGACCTGGTGCCGCACCTGATCTTTGCCAAAGATGACCAGGGCCGCTACATCCTGGCGAACCACGCGATGGCCGAGGCCTATGGCACCACGCCGGCGGAGCTGCTGGGCCGGCGCGATGAGGAGGCGGCGCCCTCCGAGACGCTGGCGCACCACTTCCGGGAAGAAGACCGCAATGTCATCGCCAGCGGCGCGCCGTTGAGCATCCCGCAGGAGACGTTCATTGACGCTCAGGGGCGGCCGCGCATCTTCCAGACCACCAAGATCCCGTTCACGTTTTCCGGCTCACTGACGCCGGCCGTTCTGGGCGTGGCCATCGACATCACCGAGCTGAAGCGCGTGGAGGCGGCGCTGCGCGACAGCGAGCGGCACCACCGCCTGCTGGCTGAGAACGCCACCGACGTGATCTGGACGATGGATTTCGGCGGCCGGCTGACGTATATCAGCCCGTCGGTGGAACAGCTGCGCGGCTTTACGCCGGAAGAGGTGATGGGCCAGCCGCTGGAGCAGACCGTGGCGGCCGGCTCGCTGCCGGTGATGATGGGGGCCATCCAGGTGGCGGTGCAGGAACTGCTCATGGGCCGGCGGCTGCCGGTTTCCCCGCAGGAGGTGGAACAGATCTGCAAAGACGGCCGCACCGTGTGGACCGAAGTGCTGGCGCGCGTAATGTACGACGACGCCGGCCGGCCGGCCGGCATCCTTGGCGTTTCCCGCGAGATCACCGCCCGCAAACAGCTGGAGATCGAGAACCAACGGCTGATGGAGGCCGCCCAGCGCCGGGCGGTGGAAGCGGAAACCTTGCGGGAAGCGGCCGCCGCGGTGGCCGCCACGTTGGACCTGGATGAGATCATTCCGCGCGTGCTGGTGCAGCTGCAGCGCGTGGTCCCCTATGACAGCGCCTCCGTGCAGCTGCTGCGCGACGGCCAGATGGAGAACGTGGGCGGGCGCGGTTTTGCGGACCTGGCGGCCGTGGTGGGCGCGCGCATCCCCCTGGACGGGACGACGCCCAATTCGATTGTGTTTCAGAGCCGCCGGCCCGTCATCCTGGTGGACGCGCCGCAGGATTACTCCGCTTTCCGAGCGCCGCCCCATCACCACATCCGGGGGTGGATGGGGGTGCCGCTGATCTTGCAGGACCGCGTCATCGGCATGCTGGCGCTGGACAGCCGCGCGGTGGGCGCGTTTACGGATGATCACGCCCGGCTGGCCACGGCGTTTGCGGATCAGGTGGCGATTGCGCTGGAGCAGGCGCGCCTCTTTCACGACGTGCAGCGCCTGGCCACCACCGATCCCCTGACCAACGTCCACAACCGCCGGCACTTCATGACCCTGGCCACGCTGGAGTACGAACTGGCGTGCCGCTATCACCATCCGCTCTCCAGCGTCCTGCTGGACATTGACCACTTCAAGACGGTCAATGACCGCTATGGCCATTTGGTGGGGGACCGGGTGCTGCAGACGGTGGCGGCCCGCTGCCAGGAGGTGCTGCGGCGCAGCGACCTGCTCGGCCGGTATGGCGGCGAGGAATTTGTGGCCTTGCTGCCGGAGACGCCGGCGGGCGGGGCGGAGCAGGTGGCGCAGCGGCTGCGGGCGCTGATCGGCGAGACTCCGGTCGTGCTGGAGGGCGCGCCGCCGATCCAGGTGACCGTCAGCGTGGGGGTCGCGACGATGGCGGCCGGGCGGCCGTGTCAGTCTTCCGGGGCCGGCGCCGCGCTGGAAGCGTTGATTGAGCAGGCCGATCAGGCCTTGTATGTGGCCAAGCGCGCCGGCCGCAATCGGGTCGTGGTGGCCGGCGCGGACTCGGGCGAGCCCGCATGACGACCGCCGCGCCGCTGGATACCACGTCTTTTGCCGCGTTTGTGCGCGCCCTGGGCGTGACCGGCCCGGTGACCGAGCGCGGGGGCGCGATGGTGGCCGGCCCGCCGGTGGCGGTGGCGGAATGGGGCCTGCGCCTCGGCCTGGGCCAGGTCTTCCTGGATACCCCGAAATCCCGCGCCATTCTGGAGAACCTGGGCCTGGACCCGGCCCACATGCGGGTGGTGGCGCGCCGGCTGCGCGCCTTCAAGGACTGGCGGCCAATCTGGGAAGACCTGAGCGCGCCGGTCCTCAAGGCGATGGACGCGGCCCTGGTGCGCGGCGACGCCGCCGCCGCCGGCGCTGCCATTGACACCGCCCTGACCATGCTGGGCCTGGCGTACGGCGGCGACGGCTACTATGTGCACACGCTCTTCCCAGACCGCCGGCCCATCTGGCCCATCTTGGCCCGCCTGCGCGCCCAGCGGCGCGCCCTGAATGGTGAACGGGCGGAGAGCCTGGTGGTGCCGCACGCGCGCGGGGCCACCACCGGCCTGCTCCACCTGCCGCCGGGCGGCCCTCGGCCGGCGCCGGCGCTGCTGGGCCTGCATCAATTAACGGGCGATCAGGACGATTTTGACGGCACCCTGGCGCGGTTCCGGGCCGCGGGGTTTGCCACGTTCTGCATTGATCTGCCCGCCCACGGCGTCAACTTTGAGGGGCCGCGCCTGCGGCCGGAAGATGAGCAGGTGGCGCTCGCGGCCCTGGACGTGTTGGCGGCGCGGCCGGAGGTGGACGCCCAGCGCCTGGGCGTGATCGGCGGCAGCCTGGGCGCGTTCTACGCGCTGCGCACGGCCGCCGCGGCCGGCCCGCGGGTGCGCGCCGTCGTGGCCTATGCCTCGCCCTTTGATATCGGCCAGGGCATCCCCGATTCGGTCGTGGGCATCCGCGAAAACTTTGCCTGGGTCATCGGCGCGCGCGATT
>JAGOBN010000142.1 GCA_017999235.1 Anaerolineales bacterium
GGTTCACCAGCGTCACCCCGGCGCTCAGCACCAGTGTCCGGCTGATGGCCAGCGCCTCATCCTGCAGAAAGTCGTAACCCGTCACCAGCGCCGTCGTCGGCGACAGCGTCGGCCGGCCCAGGAAGTTCTCGATCACGCCCGCCATGTCGGCCGGCGTCTCCACCAGCCGCCCCACCGCCACCTGCGGCAGATAGAACTCCCGCCCCTGGTACGCCATTGGCAACAGCCCAACGTAGTAATCGTCGCTGAAGTAGTAACGCTTCGACTCCGGCACCCCAATATTGGGCGCCGCCGCCGCATCTCCGTAGGTGCGCTCATTGGCCATCAGGCCGTCATCTCGGATCCGCCGGTATGGGATCAGCCGATCGCCCCCAACCAGCACGAGATATTGCCAGTTCTGGTACGCATCCGCCTGGCTGTACAACATGGACTTGATGACCGACGCCACAAAGTTGGCCGCCGACGGGTTGGCCGGATCCGCGTCCCAGGCCGCGTACGCGCTGACGATCTCCGGATAGCTGTCCAGGTTGAGAGCGCGGCCGTGGAAGTCCGCGGTCAGTGTGACGATGTCGCTGAGGAGAGTCTGGGTGTATGGGTCACCGGGGTAGAACTGTCTCAGCCGCGCCGGGCTGTATAACACCAGCGTCGTGATGGCCGGGTTCGCGGCCGGCACCGTGAACGTCACCGGCACCGGCGTCGTCACCGGCGTGTAGACCGTCGTCGGTGAAAGGATCGTGGTCTGCACCGTGAACGCTGTGCCGGCCGCCGCCACGTTCTGGGCCGTCACCGCGATATAGTATTGGCCGGCCAGCTCGTGCACGTTGTACGTGATCTGCTCATCGGCAGTGCCGGGGTTGGACGAGAGCCCCAGCAGCGTCCCCACTCCGCCCGCTGGACCGATGTCGTTCATCCGCCCGATGTCGTTCATGCGCCCGATGTCGTTCATCCGGCCCGTGTCCTGCAGGTTCCCCAGGTCCATGAGCGCGCCGATGTCGTTCATGCGTCCGATGTCATTCATCCGCCCGATGTCGTTCATCCGCCCGATGTCGTTCATCCGGCCGATATCGTTCATGCGGCCGATGTCACGCAGTTGGCCGGTCAGCTCATTGATCTGCGGCGCGAACAGATACAGGTCGTAATCCTCGGTCAGATTGGTCAGCGTGAGGGCGAGGGTCGAATCCGGCAGCGGCACCGGCAGCCGATACCACTTCACATCCATGATGGTGTTCGCGGCCGCTCCCACCGGCTCGCCGGCCGTCACCACCTCCGCGAAGTTGCGCGGGTCAGCCGGGTTGATGTTCTCGTGCGCGCCGCGGTCGCAGCTGAGCACGCCGTCGCCGTTGCCATCCTGCGGGCGCGGCAGGCCGCGCTGATCGCTGGTCGGGCAGTAAAAGCTGGCGCCGGTATCAATGGCCGGACTGCCGGGCAGCAGCGCGTGGGTGAGCGTGCCGCCGCCGTTATCGGCCAGCGGGCCGAGCAGCGGATCGGTGTTGACCCGGTCCCCGAAGCCATTCAAATTGCAGGTGTTGGCGCTTTCGAGGTTGAAGCCCAGCGAGGTGAGGGCCGCGCTGCAATTGGCGCCGGCCGCGGCCGTCCCGCCGGCCACAATGCTGTTGGCGATCACGACCCCGGGCACGGGGTAGATGTTCCCGCCGGCGCCGGTGACGGCGCCCGTAGCCGTGCCGCTCACGATGGTGGAGTTGTAGATGAACATGCTGCTGGCCGTGGCCAGGTTGCCGCCGTCCGGCGCGCGGTTGCCCGACAGCGTTGTGTCGAACAGTTGCAGGCCGACGGCGGTCCCCCCTTGCACGCCGCCGCCGCGGCCGGCCGTGCCGGAGACCACATTCCCCGCCACCAGACTGCGCCGGAGGATCAGCCAGGCGTTGCCCGAGTCGAAGAACACGCCGCCGCCGCCCCGGTTTGTGGCCGCCGCCTGAGTGACGGTGTTGCTGGTGACCTGGGTGTCGGCGATAACCACCTGTTTCCCGGCGCTGGCGCCGGCCCAGATACCGCCGCCCAGGGTCGGGGCCTGGTTGCCGCTGAAGGTGCTGGCCGTGACCGTAAGCGTCCCCTGCGAGATCAGCGTCGCGCCGCCGCCGCCGGGGGTGCCCGTGGAGCCGGTGACCGCGTTGCTGGTCACCAGCAAATGATCAAAGTCGCCGCGGACCCCATTGAACCACAGGCCGCCGCCGGCGGCCGCCGCCGCATTGCCCGTGAACTGGGAGTTGGTGATGACCGCCGGGAGTGAGTTGTCGTTCGCATACAGCCCGCCGCCGCTCCCGCCGGCCGTGTTGCTCAGAAAAACACTGCCCGTAATCACGGCCAACTTGCCGAACGTGCTGCCGACCCACAGCCCGCCGCCATCGGTGGTGGCATGGTTTCCTGTGAAGGCTATGTTGTCCAGCGTTAAGACCCCGATCACGGCCAATCCGCCGCCGGTCGTGCTGGCCGTGTTCGTCAAAAAGACGCTGTTCCGCAGGCTGGCTGGGCCCGATCCGTAAACCGCGCCGCCGGCCGCGCCGGCGCGGTTGTTGCGGAGGGTGAGGCCCTCCGCCGCCAGGGTGGCTTGCCCGGCCCACAGCGCGCCGCCGGGGCCGCCGGCCACGTTGCCTTCGAAAGTGACCTGGTTCAGCCGGGCGACGACCGCGCTGGTCCAGTTCGCGATGGCGCCGCCGTAGCCACTAGTTGCATTGCCGTTCGCGCGATTGTCAGTAAAAGTGGTGCCGGTGATGGCGATGTCGCCCCGAAAAAACAGCGCGCCGCCGGCGCCGCCGCTGCCGCCGGCGGTGTTGGAGAGGAAGGTGCTGCCGGTGATGGCGCCGCTGAAATCGAGCGCGCCGCCGACGCCGTTCGCCACGGTATTGGCGGTAAACATGCTCTCTTGGATTAGGCCGCTGCCGTTGATGGCGCCGCCGGAGCCAACGAGCGCGGTGTTGGAGAGGAAGGTGCTGGCCGCCACGCGGATGGCAGCGGTGCTGTAAACCGCCCCGCCGTAGCGTTGGGCCGTGTTGCTGATAAAGCTACTGGCGGTGATGGTCAACGCGCCCTGGTTGTTGAGGGCGCCGCCGTCCGCGGAATTGGTGCCGTTGGCCGCAGTATTGAGCGTGAACGTGGACTGGCTGATGACCAACGCGCCGGTGTTAAGAAAGCCGGGGCTGAAAGGGCCAGTATTGTTCAGCACGGTGGTGCTGATCACCATGGCTCGACCGCCGGAGGCGTTATTGAGACAGCCGGCCGTATTGCCCTGGAAGAGGCCGGAGGTGATCGTCAGCCCGCCGGTGTTCTGAATAGCGGCGGCCCCGCTGCCAGACACGTTGAGATTGCCGATCACCTGAATTCCGGTCAGATCGGCGGCCCCGAGGTTTTCCAAGACACTGGCGCTGCCATTCCGGCCGCTGTTCCCGCTCCAGGTTCCGCCGTTGGCGATCAGGGTCGCGCCAGCGAGGTTATAGAGCGTGCCCACCGCTGAGCCGCCGCCGGTGACAATGTTGTTCGTCAAATTGACATTGATTAAGGTCAGCCGGCCGTAGTTGACGAGCGGCTCCGTTTGAACATTGCCGCCGCTCACGTTGGCGAAGCCGATACCGCGATCAATGGTTAGGTTGGTCAGGGTCAGGGCGCCGCTGGCTTCCACCAGGAAGACGGCTCCGCCGCGGAGATCGAGCATGGACGGCAGAGTGGTCGTGAGCTGCAGCGTGATCAGGCCGCCGCCATCCACGGTCAGCGATCGGCCTGTCACCAGGCGATACGTCGGCCGCGGCGCGGATGTGAGCGTGATGATCACAGGGTCTGGGCCGCAATTGAAGGTGACGGAAATCGCGGTTGAGACGGCATTATTGAAGGCGGCTTCAGTGCAAGTATCTGGTGTGCCGGTGCCCACCACCGCGCCGGCGGCGTTGGCCGGCTGGATCGGCCCCAGCGCCAGGAGCAGGGCCCAAACGGGCGCCAGGCCCAGGCCGAGAGACAGGGACAAAGCCAACCAGCGCGAAGGAACGATCCGATGCATATCCACCTCCCCATCCTATCAATACCAAACGGACCGGCTGCCCAACGAGCCGCCGCCGCTCTCCGCCAAGCTTCAGACACGGCCGGGTCCGCACCCGCTTCTGAGGCGCGTTTCCACCCCGTGACGAGGATTCGTTTTAGCTCAAGTGTCGGGTGACGACTGGCACAACGGTCGGAGGCCGACCGCGCCGGCGAGCGGGGATTCCTAGGCCGGCTTAGGGCCTACCAGGGCCGCCCGCAAAGCCCGCCCGGCGGCCAGGTCCAGCGCCGCCCCCACTTGTTCAAAGACGGCCTCGCACTGATCAAGCTCAGCCAGAGCCGCGGCGCCATCGGCCTGCACGGTGAACAACTGCGCCAGCGCCAGCCGGCTGCGCGCCGCCTGAAAGGCCTCGCCCTGCGCGCTCAAAAGCTCCCGGCTGGACGCCAGCCAGGTTTGGGCCGCCGCAAAGGCGCCGCCGGCCAGCGCCACTTCGCCCAAGAGCCGCCGGGTCAAGCCGGCCTCGCTCTGCATCTCCAGCGCCTCAGCCAGTTCCAGCGACTGCCGGCCCAGCTGCTCGGCTTCGTCGAATTGACCTGCGGCCAGCGCCGCCTCGGCCTGATGGCGGTGCAGTTCCGGCAGAAAGTCGCGGGCCTGGGCCTGCTCAAACGCGACCTGACTGAGGGCCAGGGCTTCCCGCGCCGGCGCCAGTTCACCCCGCCGGAGATAGGCCGCGCCCAGATTGTTGTGCAGAATGCCGAGCACATAAGACGATCCGCCGATCCGCTGCATGCCGCGTAGCGCGTCTTGGTAAAACGTCAGGGCTTCGTCCAGGCGGCCCTGATTGAGCGCCAACTCACCCAGGTTGTTCCCCGTCATCGCGCCTTTATAGACATCGCCCAATTGCTCGAACATCCGGCGCGCCTGGCGGTAAGCGGCTTCCGCCGCCGTCCAGTGGCCCAGGTTGAAATCCGCGTTGGCGAGCGTGTTCTGGGTGTTGGCCTGACCGGCCAGGTCGCCGGTCTGGGTGTACAGCGCGAGGGCCTGGTGGGCCTCTGTCAGGCTTACCAGATTGTCGCCGCGCTGCAGGGCGATAACGGCCATGAGTTGATGCGCGCGGGCAACCGCCGCCAGTTCCCCGAGGCGCTCGGCCACGCCCAGACCCAATTGGCCGGCCGCGCCGGCGTCATCCAGCCGGCCCTGGCGGGCATGGATCAGGCCGGCCAGCAAATGCAGTTGCGCGGCCTCGGCGGAATCCCGGCCGGCCAGCCCCGCCAAGCCTTGGGCAATCCAATCCAGGGCCGCTGGATATTCGCCGCGCAATTCATGCCGGCGGGCCAGCCAGCGCCGCGTATACGCCTCCAACTCGGCGTCGCCCGACGCGCCGGCCAGCGCCCGCATCAGATGCTCCTGGGCCGCGTCATAATGGCCCGTGATCGTCAGCAGTTCGCCCAACACGGCCTGGACGCGCGGCGCGGCGGCGCGTGTCTCCTCCGGCAGGAGATGCTCCCCGCAGGCCAGGGCTTTGGCGAAGTTGTCGATGGCCTCGGCGTTGGCGAAGAGCCGGCGCGCGCGCTCCCCGGCCAGCCGCAGATAGCGCCAGGCCCGCGGCCAATCCTGGGCGATGTAGGCGTGGCCGGCGATAAAGGGGATCAGGGCCTCGGCCTCCGCGCCGCCGGCCGTATGCAGGGCAGCCAGGTGGGCGGCGATCCGGCCGTGATAATTACGCCGCGTGCGCGCCAGCAGGCTGTCGTAGCAGACCTCCTGCATCAGCGTGTGCTTGAACGCAAACGCTCGCTCGGGCGTGCGCTGGGTCTCGTAGGTGATCTCCTGCTGCTGCAGACGCGCCAACCGGCCGGGCAGGTCCGGGCCGGCCTCGGGATCCACCGCCGATAGGACCGAGTAGGCGAAAGCCCGGCCGGCCACCGCCGCCGTCTGCGCCGTCTGACGCGTGGGCTCGTCCAGCGTGTCCAGGCGCGACATCAACACGCCATGCAGGGTCTCGGGAATGCGCAGGGCCTGCAGGCCGCCCGCGATCTGCCAGCGGTCGGCCGCCTCCCGGATCAGCGAACCGCGGTCGAGCAGACTGCGCAGGAGTTCGGCGAGATAAAACGGGTTGCCGTCCGCGCGGCTTAGGAGTTGGGCGCGCCACTCGGCCGGCCAGGCCACGCCCGGCAGCCAGGTCGCCAGCAGCTCGGCGCTGCTCTCCGGTGTCAGACGGCCCAAGCTCAGCGCGCGCGAACAATGGGGAAAGTCCCGGGCCGCTTTCTCATGCAGGCGCCAACACCCCTTCGACCGTTCCGGCCGGTAGAGCAAGACCCAGAGGAGCGGCTGGCGGTCCACCAGCGGCAGGAGATACTCCAGCAGAGCCAGCGAAGCCTGATCCAGCCAATGCAGGTCATCCAGAGCGATGACCAGAGGCTGGCCGGCCCCGGCCAGGTGCGCTTCGATCAGGCGGCTGATGGCCAGGAAGGTCCGGCGCTGCAGGGCCTCGGCCTCCAGGTGGCGCACGCGGCCGGCCTGCGCCTCCGGCACCGGCAGGTTCAGGAAATCGAGCAGATAAGGCCGATGGCCGAACATCTCATCGGCGGGCGCCAGGCCGGCCAGGGTCTGCGTCAGCCGGGCCGCCGCGATGTGCTCGCCGTCATCGGCCCGGATACCGGTTAATTGCCGGACCATTTCCTGAAAGGGCAGATAGCTGACGGCTTCGGTATACGAGAGGCAATAGCCGGCGACCCAGTCCACCTGCGCGCCGAGGCGCTGGCGCAGTTCGAGGGCCAGCCGAGTCTTGCCCAGACCGGCCTCGCCCGTGACCAACAGGATCTGGCCGCGGCCGGCCAGCAGGTCGTCGCCGGTCTGGGTCAGCGCCTCCCACTCCGCCGTGCGCCCGATTAACGCCGCCTGCAGATCGCGCTGACCGTGAGCGGGCTCGGCGCCGGCGCGCGGCGCCTGGAGCATGAAGACGTGATAGGGCTGGGTTTTGCCTTTCAGTTCGACCTCGCCCAGGGCGGTCAGGTCGAAGAGGTCGGTCACCTTGCGCTGGACGTCAGCGCTGACCGTGATGGTGTCGGCCGCGGCCACAGCCATCAGGCGCGCCGCCAGATTGACAGTGTCGCCCATGACCGTGTACTCGTGGCGGCCGGCCGTGCCCACGTAGCCGGCGAAGACAAAGCCATAACTCAGGCCGAGGCGCTGGCTGATGGGGGCGCCGGGCCGCGCGCGGTTGAGGTCGGCCAGCGCGGTCTGCATCGCCCAGGCCGCGCGGGCCGCCCGCTCGACATCGTCCTCATGGGCCAGCGGCGCGCCGAAGAAGGCCAGCAGTTTGTCGCCGCGCACGGCCACGTCGATCTTGTTGACCACGCCCCCGAAGCGGCGGGCGGCCGCGGCCATGCTGACGTAGTAGCCGTTCAGCCGGTCCACGATCTCGGCTTCCTGCCCCGGGCCGAGGTGGTCGGCGGCCTGGCCGAGGCCCTCCACCTGGGCGAAGACGACGGCCACCAGCCGATGCTCACCGTCGAACGCCAGCGAAGCGGCCCGGCCGCTCAGCCGGGACAGGAGGCCGGCCGGCAAATAGGGCGTCAGCGCGTCGAGCAAGCGCATCATCCCGCGCAGTTGCGCCGCCGAGGGTTCGCCCCAGGCCGGCAGATAGTCGGGCGGGAGTTGGGCCGGGGCTTCCGCAGCCTCCAAGGTTTCGACGATCACATAGCCGGCCGGCCCGGGCCGCGTCTGGCAGGGGGCGGAGACGGCGGCCAGGGTGGCGGCGTCGGTGACCACCTGGCCGGCCTCGGCCACAGCCTCGGCGGCGGCCACGGCGTTGACGTCGGCGCCGAAGAGCGCGTACTCCATGCCCTCGGGCGTACCCAATTCGGCCGCGCAGAAGCGTCCGAAACGCAGGCCGATGCTCATCCGCAGCGGGAACGCACCTTCTTGCGAGGTCTGAGTCTGGGTGAAGGCGCTCATGGCGGCCTGCATGTTCAGGGCGGCGCGCAGGGCGGCCGCGGCGCTGGTTGGCCCGGTGAACAGGCCCAGCAGGGCGTCGCCCCCAAACTTGATCAGTTGGCCGCCCTGGGCGTGGAGCTGATGCAGCATGGCGGCCAGATAACGATTGACAACAGCCGTCAGCTCTTCCGCGCCCTCGGGGCCGGCCAGGCTGAGGCGCTCCATCATCGGCGTAAAGCCGCTGATATCGGCCAGGAGCAGGGTGCCGGTCAGAAATTGCGCGCCGGTGCGGCCGGGGGCGGGCTCCTGGACGACGCGCTGGACCAGATACGGCGGGAGGTGGCTGGAGATGGTGGCCAGCAGGCGGCGGAGGTGGGCCTGGCACTGCTCGAGCAGACGCGGCGCGGGCGCGCCGAGATCAAATTGCAGTTCTTCCACCAAACCGGCCGGCAGGTAACGGCGCAAGCGGTCGAGATCCGAGGCCGCCAGGCCGGCCGGCGTCGCCGCCAGACGCGCCCCGCAG
>JAGOBN010000143.1 GCA_017999235.1 Anaerolineales bacterium
CGCGTCCGCCAGAATGGCTTCCAGCGGCGTCCGGGGCGTTTGGGGCAGGCGGGTGGCCATGATCAACCCTGTGACCACCCGGATGTGCTCCGGCGTATACCCAAAGCGCGGCAAAACCGTGAACGCAATGCCCACCCCAATGGCCTCGTGATGCGGATACTGGACCAGACAGCCAATATCGTGATACCAAGCGCCGGTGAGCAGCAGCTGCAAGTCCTCGCCCGTAACCGCTTCCGCGAACTCCGCGCACGCCGGCACCACCTCGTTTTGGGTGTGGTGGCGGGAGTGATACACAAACGCCGGTGAGAGTTCTGTAGTCAACCGGTCGAGCGCGTACTGCCGGGCGGCTTCAAAATCGAAGGTGGTCATAGCGCCATCCTATGGGCTGGGGTGGCGCCATTGTATCCTGATTGCGCGCCCGGCCGCCGGCCCCCGCCGGCGCGCGGTTAATACGTCAGGATCGCGCCGCCGATTGACAGCCCGGCCCCGGTGCCCACCAGCAGTACCTCCTCGCCGCGCCGCAGCCGCCCGGTGCTGATGGCCTCGTACAAGGTCAGCGGCAGGGAGGCCGCCACGCAATTTCCGAACCGGTCCAGGGTGACCACAATCTGCTCGCTGGGCCAGCCAAAACTCTGCATGACTTTGAGCCCCATCAGACTCGGTTGATGGGGCGTCACCAGCTTGATCCCGCCCAGGCTCCGCGCGAGGCCGGGCCGGAGCTCCTCCAGAAACGGGCCGCTGTATTGGATCGCCATCCGCAGCACCTGCAGGCCATCCATGTGAAAGAGGTTGTCCTCCGGCCGCGTCAACGGGCTGTTGGGGTGGCGCCGCGTGCCGCCGCCGAAGATGGCGGTCAGATCGGCGCCGGCCCCGTACGTCCGCAAGCGCGCCGTCTGCAGACGGGAGGCTTCGCCCGCCGGCGTGCGGGCCACCACCGCCGCCGCCGCCGCATCACCCATTAGAGAAGCGCTTTCGGGCTCGCGCGGGTTGATGCCCACCGAGCCGATCTCGGCCGTCACAATGACGATGGTGCGGTAGCGGCCGGTCGTCAGCAGGCTGGCGCTGAGATCCAGGGCCACCAGAAAGCTCAAACACGTGGCGTGGACGCTCAGGCACGCCAGCCCGGAACTGCCCAGGCCGAGCTGGCGCTGAATCAGCGGGCCGCCATCCGGGATGGCCTGCTCGGGCGTGCCGGAGGCGTTGATGATTAAATCAATGTCCTCCCATGCCAGGCCGGCGGCCTCCACGGCCGCCTGCGCCGCGCGGGCGCCCATGAACGACGCGGTCTCGTCCGTCACCCAGCGGCGCTCCCGTACCCCGGTGCGGCGCTCGATCCAGCCGGCCGGCAACCCGCACAAGGCTTCCACTTCTGGATTGGTCACGACGCGGCTGGGGACATAGCGGCCCATCCCCAGGATCTTCAGCGGCAAATCAGCCATGCGCGTATCCCATCTGGCGCCGGCGCGCCCAGATCAAAAGCCGGCCTTCTGGATGATCGGGACGGCGATCCGGTCCATCAGCGCCTGGAGAAATTGCCAGGGCCGCCGGCGCGCCGCGGGCAGGTGGCGAATATAGACGCCATTGTATTCCAGCGCCGCCACGCCGCCCCGCAGGCGTTTGAAAGGCCCGACCCCGCCGCTGAAGTGGACGTCCCAGCCCCGCGCCAGCGCGTCCAGCGAGGTGCGGGCGCTGAGCAAACGGTACAGGCCCAGTTTTTGAGGCAGGGCGGTGTCGTAGCCGAAGAGCGGCGGCGTGATGAGACCGCGGCGCTCAAAGTAGCCCAGCACCGCGTCCAGGCGCCCGGCGTGGGCAAAGGCCTTAATTGTCAGCAGCTGCTGGTCCAGGGCCAGGCGGATGAAGTCCGGGGTGAATTGCGGATTGTAGGCCGAGTACTTGCGCAGATAGAGCGCAGTGTAGAGCTCCACAATGCGGCCGGCGCTGTCGGCCGGCAGATCCGGCGCTTCCACTACCTGATATGGTGTGCGCTCCAAATGCTTCCGGTCAAACCGAAACTGCTGCTTGCGCTGCACCCAGGCGGACTGCACCGCCTGATAGTACACCTGGCGGCTGAAGGTCAGTTGGCAGCCCCGCGCCTGGAGGGCCGCGCACAGCGCCGGGTTGGCGGCGGTATCCAACGAGCGAAACACAATCGCGCGGTCCGGAAAGGCCGCGATCAAGGCGTCCAGGACCGCCCCGGCGGCGGCCGGCGTCAGCGCCGGATAGAGGTTGGTGGAGAGCAGCCAGTTGTTGACAAAGACCACCTGGTCGAAGGCGGAGCGCCGGAAGAACCACCCGATCGGGATAAACAAGCCTCGCAGGCCGGCCTCGATGACCGGGCTTTTGAGGGTCCGGAATTCTTCCTGTCCGTAGGTGATGTAGTGCGTGTACGGCGAACACACATAGCTGTTGTCGGGATGATAACGGCTGAGCGTGATCGGCAGGACGGTGTTCTCCACGCGCACCGCCCGCATCTCCGTCTGGTGGACATTGGCGATGTAGCGGGCCGGGCCGTCCAGGATAAAGGGCGTCAAATAGCGGCGGGCATAGTCGCCGTCCGGGGTCGCCGGCCAATCCAGCGCGGCAAGGGTGGAACGGGCGTAGACGCGGACTTCCGGCATGGCGGGCGGCCTCGGCCTCAGGGCGCGAACGGCTGGGGCGCCGGCACGCGCACGGTGGCGCCGATGGCCGGGACGCTGAACGGCACAAACCGGCCGGCCTGCCACGCCAGCCACTGCTGGCGGCCGGCTTCCAGCGGGGCCTCAAACCGGAAGGCGACGCGGGCCGGCCGGCCGTCGGCGGTGAGTGCCAAAATCTCGATCCGCACGCCGGTCAAACGAACCACCTCCCCCAGCGCCAGAGGGTGTCCCGCGCCGCGAAAGACCGCGTCGAAGCCGGTGATGAAGCCGCCCTCCGGCTCCGCGATGAGCGTACGGGCATCGGAGCGGGTGAGGGTCAGCGCGGTCAGGCCGGCCCCCAGATAGCGCACGCCGGCCGGGGCGCTTAATCCGTGCGCCGGCCGGATCACGCCCAGATACTGCGCGTGGAAGGCGCTGGGCGCGGAGACCACGTTCACGGTCTCGGCCGTGGCCGCCAGCGGCGCGCTGAGGAGCGCGGGCGCGAGATCGCCCAACAGCTTGGGGCTGAAGGCCATGATTGGCAGCAGCAGCGGCGCCAGCCCCAGATGCACCCCCACCGCGGCCGCCCGCCAGCCGCGCGGGAGGCCCGGCTGTTCCACGAGCACCTGGGCCAGCCAACCCATCGCCCCCCAGCCGGCGAAGAACAGCAGCCGGTTGGCGGGCAGGGACGCGCTGGCGAGCAGCAATGCCAGACCCATTCCCAATAACCAGAAACGCGCGGCCGGGGATGTGCGCCAGCGTGTCACCACCCAGCCGGTCAGCAGGCTGGCGGCCAGCCACCATCCGGCCCGCCCCCAAAGCGCGGTAACAAAGGGGTAGAACTCGGCCGGCGGGTAGGCCAGCTGCGCGGCCAGCAGCACCGGCGCGCGCTCCAACACCGCCAGGGCGTACTGGCCGGGCTCGCGGGTCAGGTCAATGTAGCTGGTGCCCCAGCCGCCATAGCCGCCCAAGCGGTAAAGCCCCAGCCACAAGCCGGCCACGCCGAGATAGGGCAGCAGGGTGAGCCAGCGCCGGCGCCGGGGGGCGGGGTCCAGATACAGGGCGTAAGCCAAAAGATAGCCCAGGCCGGCCAGCGCCGCTTCGGCGGAAAGCAGGCTGAGCGTGAAGCTCACCGGCGCCAGCCACGCGCCCCAGCGTTGCCGCCGGCCGCGCCAGCGGTGGTGGGCCAGCAGCGCCAGGCCGCCAAAGACGACGGCCAACAGAATGTTGCGATTGGAGAGCCAGCCGGCCGCGTAGCCGTGCGCGTCATCCAGCACGTAGAGCAGGCCCGCCAGACCGGCCGCCGGCGCGGCCAGCAGTTCCCGATAGAGAGCCGCTGTCACGGCGGCGGCCAGCCCAAACCAGAGCAGGCTGTGCGCGTGCCACCACACCGGCTGAGCCGGCCACAGGCGAAGATCCAGCCAGTGGGTGAGGGCGCTCAGCGGGCGGAAAAAGGCCACGCGGCCCTCCGGCAGCGCCCACCACGGGAAGAAGCCGGCGTCCATCTGGGCCTGGGTATGGGCTGGATTACCATCCATGAAGACGAAGGCCCGCGCTAAGGCCGTGGGCAGCTCGGGGGTTGAGCTTAGGCCACGATACAGCAGGTGGTCATCAAATTGCAGGCCGACCCCAAGGGCGGGCAAGGTGAGCAGGATGGCGAGGGCGCCCAGCCCGGCGGGCCAGCCGCGCGCCTCGGCGAACCGTTGAAGCAGGCGCATGGCCGGCTCAGGCCGCCGGCCGCTTGAGCCGCGCCCGGAGATACGGCAGGATCGAGCGCACGGCTTCGTCATCCAGGGTGGGGTGCGCCATTTGAACGAGCAGTTCCTCGACCGCGGCGAGGATGAACACCCCCACGGCCAGATACAGCAGCGGACGGCTGTAGCCGCCGGTAAGGAAAGCGTGGACCACAAACACCGCCTGCAGCAGCCCGCCCAGCTTGGCGGAATGCAAGTGCAGCGCGGTCACGCGCCCGAACTTGCGCCACCCGTAGACCAGCGACGCGGCGTAGATGACTGTGGCCGTCAGCAGCAGGCCGGCGTGCGCGGTAAAGAGCTGCGGTTTCAGGAGGACCAGCCACACCACTACCGAGAACGTGAGCAGTTTGTCGGCGCGGGAATCAAAGCGGCCGTCGGCGAATTGAGGAAAGCGGCGGGCCAGCTGTCCGTCCAGCACGTCGGTGAGGGCGGCCAGCCCCAACCCGATCCCCAGGGCCGGCTGCCAGTTGAGCAGCGCCAAGACCCACAGCACCGGCAACCCGGCCAGGCGTAAGGCGGTCAGCGGATTGGGCAGACGGGTGGGAGGCATCCGCATATGCTATAGTGCCGCGATGTGGCAGAGAGCGTGGTGGAGTTGGCTGATGCTGGCCCTGATGCTGGTATTGATTGTCCCATACTGGGGGCAGTTGACCAACGCGGCCGGCGTGTTGCAGCGCGGGCAATGGGCCTGGCTGGCCGCGGCGGTGGGCGCGCAGCTTGCCTGGCAGGTGGCCCAAGCCGCGCAGTTTCGCGCGGCGTTTCAGCTGGTGGGCGTGCCGCAGTCACTGCCGGCGTTGCTGCCGGTGGTGATGGCCAACAACTGTATTAATCTCATTGCGCCCAGCGGGAGCGCCAGCAGTTTCGCGCTGTTCGCGGCCGATGCGCGCCGGCGGCGCCTGCCGCCCGCCCGGGTGGTCCCCGGTGTGATGCTGTTTGCGGTGCTGGAGTATGTGGCGCTGGGCGTGCTGAGCGGGTGCGGCGTCTGGCTCCTGCATCAGCGCCAGGCGTTGAGCTGGCTGCACCTGCTGCCGGCGCTCCTCATGATCGGCCTGGCCCTGGCTTTGCTGGGGACGCTCAGCCTGGGCTCCTACTCGGCGGTGCGGCTGGCGCGCTGGATGGGGTGGGGGGCGCAGGGCCTCAACCGGGCCGGCCTCCGGCTCTGGCGGCGCGAACTGTTTCCGGCCGCGCGCGTCGAGCGCTTCCTGGGCGGTTTGACGGAGAGCTGGGCGGAACTGGGCCGCAGCGGCTGGCGCCTCCGCGGTCTGGCGCTGGGGCTGGCGCTGAGCGCTAAAGCGGTGTGGCTGGCCGTTCTGTATTTGGTCGCGCAGGCCTTTCAGCTGGAACTCTCCACCGGCGACCTGGTTATTGGGGTGAGTGTCGCGGCGCTGTTCACGGTGGTCTCACCGACCCCGCAGGGCATCGGCATCGCCGAAGGGGCGCTGGCGCTGACGCTGGCCGCGCTCGGGGTGCCGTGGGATCAGGCCGTCGTCGTTGGCTTGGCGTATCGCGGGCTCACCCTCTGGCTGCCCGTGGTCTCTGGGTTTGGGTGGCTGCACTGGTGGGGCCGGCGCTGGGCCGGGGCGGCGGGCTGAACGCCGGCGGCCTCATTCCGGCCAGGCAAACAAGCGCTCCACGCGTTTGAGCTTGCGCGGGCCGGCCGGGGCCTCCAGCGGCGTGAAGCGGAGCTGGGGCATGCCGCCGCCCAGCTGCGCGCACAAGGCCTCCAGCGCGGCGTGGATGCGCTGTTCGATGTCGGCCGTCTGCGCCGGCGGCGCCGTAAAGCTGATCTCCAGCTGATCGGGCTGGTGCTGGCGCGCGCGATAGGCGTCAATCAGCGGGGAGCTGGTGATGATGGCGCGCCGGATGAAGTCCGGATAGGCCCGCGTCCAGCCGCCGCCCGGTTTGGCGAGAATAAAGACGTCATCGCAGCGGCCTTCGATGCTTTCCAGGGCCGTAAACACCGACCCGCAGCCGCACGGCGCGGCGCGCTCGGTCAGGATATCGTCCAGCCGGTAGTTGATGATCGGCTGGGTGACGCGGTTGAAGTCGGTGATGATCGGGCTGAACTTGCCGGGGGCGCCGGCCAGCGGCTCGCGCCGGATCGCGACGATGTCCTCCATTAGATGCAAAACCCCGTGCGGGCAGGTACAGCCCAAGAACCCCTCGGTCGCCTGATAAATCTGATGCACCGGCTGCCCGAAGCGCTGCCGGATATAGGCCTCATCCAGCGGGTCGAGGACTTCCGCCACGGCGATCACGCGGCGCGGCCTGAAGCGGACGGCGCTCGTCGCCCGCGCCTGGGCGAGCGCGCGCAGCACGGACGGCGGCGCCACCAGGATGCTGGGCTGAAAAGCGTCCAGCCGTTCGAGATGCTGTTCGAGCGGGTCGAGCAGATCGAAATACCAGAACTGGATGTGCCGCGCTTGAACGGCCGTATAGAGATTGCTGTTGGCGCGCAGAAAGAAGGCTACGCGCTGCGGCCGGTAGAGCGGGTCCGGGAGCGCCCGGGCCAGGATGGCGCCCGCCCACCGCGCGCGCTCGGCCGGCGAGACCAGGAACAGCCCGCGGTTGCCGGAGGTGCCTGAAGACAGCCCGACCGTGAGGGTGTTAATCGTGGGGGTGAAGTCCCGCGATTGTTCGGCGCGCAAGGCCACGGCTTCGGCGGCTTCCCGCCGCAGGCCGGCCGTATTCCAATCATCAAAGCGCGCCATCAGCGCGGCCTTGTTGACGAGGGGCGCGGTCGGCCACGTGCTGAGCGGGCGGTCCTGAAAATAGTCGCGGTAGAACGGTGAGCGCGGGACAACGCGCTGGAGGTGGCGTTCCACCTGGCCGGCCTGCCAGGCCAGGAGTTCGGCGCGCGTGCGGAAGCGCCGGCGGTAGCGGGTCCGTAGATAACTGTACAGGATCAGCGGCTGAAGACTGCTCACAACTGCATCCGCACGACGTGCTCGGCGTCTTCGGCCGCGCCGGGGCCGTGTTTGAGCAGGCGCAGGATGTGCGGGGCCAGGACATCGAGCTCCGTGTACACGTAGCGGGCGCCGCCAAACCGGCGCAGGTTGGCGGCCTGCCACGCCATCACGCCGCGGTCCTGTTGCAGCGCCTGCCAGAAGAGCGCCTTGACCACCGGCCCGGCCAGGGCGCCCACCAGCGGGGGCGCCTGCGCCGCCACCAGCGCGAACAGCCGCAGGCGGGTCTCGGTCTCTGGGGTGAAGGTGAGCGTGATGAGCATCCGGACCGTGCCGCCGGCGCGGTATTCCAGTTGAGCGGTGGCGGGCCAGATAAAGCGCCCGAATGTGCCATCGATGCCGCCGCCAAACAGGCGCCAGATCAAGCCGGACTGCGCGCCCTCATCCCGGTATTCCGCCTCGGCGCGGTCTGTTCCGCGGCGGACGATCACGGTCACGGTTTTACGCCGGCCCTCCGTGCGGATCAGTCCGGCGTGGACGAAGTGCGTGTGGGTGCCGTCCAGGAAGTTCTCCAGCGCGTCCGGCAGGGCCGCCTCAACCACCGCCTCGCCGACGAAATGTGTGTAGCCCCGGGCCTGCCAGAGCGCCCGGCGGGGCGGCGGGGCGGCCGGCGCTTCGCCGGCGGCGGCGTACACCCACAGCAGCCCATCCTGCTCAACCACCGGAAAGCTGGGCGTCAGGCGGCTCGGGTGCTCGGCCGTTGCCATCAGACCCGGCACCTGCCGGCAGACGCCGCGCGTGTCAAACTGCCAGCCGTGATACGGGCAAGCCAGACAGTCGCCGGCCACCCGGCCTTTGGAAAGCGGCACATTGCGGTGCGGGCAGCGGTCCAGCAGCGCGCCGGTCTGGCCGGCGCGGGTGCGAAAGAGGACCAGCGGCGTGCCCAGCAACTGGAACGGGCGCGGCTGCCGGCGGAGTTGCCGGGCTTGGCCGACGAGATGCCAGGCGCGGGCGAGGGCGGCGATATCGGTCATGGGC
>JAGOBN010000144.1 GCA_017999235.1 Anaerolineales bacterium
GGCCGAAGTTGCGCGCGCCATCCCACCGCTGGCCGGGACCCTGGCGGCCGCGTTCTGGCCCGGCCCGCTGACCCTGATCCTGCCGCGCCAGCCGCACGTGCCGGAGGTGGTGACCGCCGGCGGCCCGTCCGTGGCCGTGCGCGTGCCCAGCCATCCCGTGGCGCAGGGGTTGCTGCGGGCGGCCGGCCGGCCGATCGCGGCCCCCAGCGCCAACCGCTTCGCGCGCCCCAGTCCCACCACAGCGCGGCACGTCCTGGATGATTTGGAAGGTGAAGTCGATCTGGTGCTGGATGCCGGCCCCGTGCCCATCGGCCTGGAGTCCACCATCCTGGATCTCACCCGCACGCCGCCGGCGGTCCTGCGACCGGGCGGCCTGCCGGTGGAAGCGCTGCGCCGGCTGATCCCGGACCTGGTGGTGGAGGCGCGCTTTCTCCCCGTCGACGGCGCCGCCGCCGCCGCGCCCGGCCAATTTTTAAAGCACTACTCGCCGCGCGCTCGGCTGGAGTTGATCGATGGCGCGCGGCCGGCGGCATTGGCGGCCCTGCGCGCGGCCGTTGAGCGGGCGCTGGCGCGCGGGCTAAAGGTCGGCGTCCTGGTGTTCACCGCCGATGAAGCCGCCGTGGCTGGCCTGCCGGTGGTCGTGATGGCCTTTGGCCCGGAAGCAGAGCCGGAGACGGCCGGCCGGCGGCTGTTCGCGGCCTTGCGCGAGCTGGACGCCCAGGGCGTGGACGTGATCCTGGCGCGCCTGCCCGCGCGCGCCGGCCTGGGGCTGGCGATCTGGGATCGGCTGTACCGGGCCGCCGAAGGCCGCGTCACGGCCGTATAAGCGCGGCCGGCCGCTGATATAATCTTGGCCATGTCCGCGCCGCGCTTGCTCTTACTCGCGTCCGCCCGCACGTACCGCAACCGCGCCTTCCGCGACGCGGCGCGCAAGCTGGGCGTGGAGGTGACGCTGGGGCTGGATGTGCCGCCGCCGCTGCTGCCCAAGGGCGGCCGCCGGCTGGCCCTGGATTACCGCGATTTCAGCGCCGCCACCGCGACCATTCTGACTTATGCGCGCGAGCATCCGGTGGCCGCGATCTTGGGGGTGGATGATTCCGGCACTGTGCTGGCGGCCCGCGCCGGCGCCGCGCTGGGCCTGCCCCACAACGCCCCGGACGCGGCCGAAGCCGCCAGCGACAAAGCCGCCATGCGCGCGCGCTTCGCGGCGGCCGGCGTGCCTTCCCCCGCCTTCCAGAAGTTCTCGCTGCCGGCCGATCCGGAGGACCTGGCCGAAACCATCGGCGCAGGCGCCATCGGCTACCCGTGCGTGCTCAAACCCACGCGCCTCTCGGCCAGCAAAGGCGTCATGCGCGCCAACGACCCGTTTGAATTCGTGGAGCGTTTTGAGCGCCTGAAGCGCATCCTGGCTAAAGAAGGCTGTGACGACCTGGTGGTCGAGAGCTTCATCCCCGGCCAGGAGGTGGCGCTGGAAGGCCTGCTGTTGGCGGGTCAACTGACCGTGCTGGCGCTGTTCGACAAGCCCGACCCGCTCGACGGGCCGTTCTTTGAGGAGACGCTCTACATCACACCTTCGCGCCTGCCAGCCGCCACCCAGGCCGCCATCACGAGCGCCGCGCAAGCGGCGTGCGCGGCGCTCGGCCTGCGCGAAGGCCCGGTCCACGCCGAACTGCGCGTGAACGACCGCGGCCCGGTGTTGGTGGAAGTGGCCGCCCGCTCCATCGGCGGGCTGTGCTCGCGCATCCTGCGCTTCACCCACAGCGCCGACGTCACGCTCGAGGAGCTGATCCTGCGCCAGGCGCTCGGCCGGCCGCTGGAGGCCGCTCAGCGCGAGGCCCAGGCCGGCGGCGTGATGATGCTGCCGATCCCGGAGGCCGGCCTCCTGAAAGGCGTCACGGGGCTGGAGGCGGCGCAGGCCGTCCCCGGCATTGAAGCCATCGAAATCACCGCCCCGCTCAATTATCCGGTGGTGCCGCTCCCCGAAGGCGACAGCTATCTCGGCTTCATCTTCGCGCGCGGCGCCACCCCGGAAGCCGTGGAACTCGCCCTGCGTGAAGCGCACCGTCGGCTGAGTTTTGAGATCACGCCCGAGTTCCAACTCACTGTCCGTGTCCCTCGGCCCTGGCAGCCGCACTTGTGAAATTTAGGACAAAACCGGTATAATAATTGAAGTCTCGATGACGGATGAGGCCAAGCGGAGCTTGAAACAGCCATGACCGACGCCCTCTACTGGGACGCTTCTTTCGCCATCGCCCGCCAGTTGATGACCCAGCACCCGGAGGCTGATCTCGATTGTGTAACCTTGAACATGATTTATAATTGGGTGGTTGCGCTTCCGGAATTCCAAGACGATCCCCAACTCGCCAACGACGACCTGCTCCAGGCCATTTACCAGGAGTGGTACGAGGAGAAACACCCGCTATGAGCTCGATCGCCAAAGAACTGGCCAGCCCGGATATCCCCGTTGCGGCCGAACTTCAGAACAACGTCTTCGTCACTACGATTGACAAGATCTACAACTGGAGCCGGCGCAATTCGATGTGGCCGATGATGTTCGGCCTGGCCTGCTGCGCCATTGAGATGATCGCCACCGCGGCCGCCCGCTATGACCTGAGCCGCTTCGGCATGGAGGTCATGCGGCCGTCCCCGCGCCAGGCCGATATGCTGATCGTCTCCGGCACCGTCACCAAGAAGATGGTGCCGCAGATCGTGCGCCTGTACAACCAGATGGCCGAGCCCAAGTATGTGATCGCCATGGGCGCCTGCGCCAGCGGCGGCGGCCCCTTCAAGGACGGCTACAACGTCGTCTCCGGCATCGACAAGTTCGTGCCGGTGGACGTCTACATTCCGGGCTGTCCGCCCACCCCGCAAGCCCTGCTCAACGGGCTGATCACGCTGCAAAAGAAGATCGACGGCCAATCCATCACCCAGGTGCCGTGGTACCGGCCGGGCGCTTCCCAGCCCATCCCGGTGCCGATCCTGGGACCGGATTTGATCGACCCGCGCCACGCTGCGCTGCTGCGCCAGCGCGCCGCCCAGGCCGCCGTCGCTCAGATGAACGCGGCCCAAGCCGCCGAAGCCACGCCCGCCGCGTAAGGGCCGCCCGCGCGTCGCCCGCCGAGGAAATCTCATGACCGTCGCTCCCGCTCCCGCCACCACTGATCTCAAACTCGACCAGGCCTTTCCGGGCGATGTGCTGCCCGACACCCGCAAGGGCTACAGCGGCTACGTCGTCAAGCCCGAAAAGCTGGTCGAAGTCGCCACGGCCCTGCGCGACCAGCACGGCTACGATTACTGCTCGTCCGCGACCGGCGTGGACTATCTCGAGCAAGGCCAGTGCGAGATGGTCTACCACGTCTACAACACCCAGACCGGCGGGCCGGCCGTGGTGCTCAAGGCGCAGACCCCGCGCGACAACGCCGTGCTGCCGTCGCTCACCCCGGTCTGGCCCGGCGCCGATTTCCAGGAGCGCGAAGCCTGGGACCTGTACGGCATCAAGTTTACGGGCCATCCCAACCTGCAGCGCATCCTGATGTGGGAGGGCTTCCACGGCCACCCCATGCGCAAGGACTGGAAAGAAGCCTATTACGAGCAGGACGGCAAGCCCTTTGACACACGCTGGCCGGGCGGCCAGGTGCATCGGTCCGAGGAGAACTCGCCCTTCGGCCACAACGTCGCTTACCCGGAGGGCTTCACCCTGGAAGGCTGGAGCGAGACCGCAGATAAAGCCGTCTACGACAGCCTGCCCACCGGCGGCCACGGCTCCACCCAGGAAGGCATGCGCACCGACCTGGTGACGGTCAACCTCGGCCCGCAGCACCCCTCCACCCACGGCGTCTTCCGCATCGTGGCCACGCTGGACGGCGAGACCATCGTCAAGCTGGAGCCCGTCATGGGCTACCTGCACCGCAACCACGAGAAGATCGGCGAGCGCAACACTTTCCTCCAGAACATCCCCTTCACCGACCGGCTGGATTACATCACCTCGATGTCCAACAACCACGGCTACGTGCTGGCCGTGGAGAAGTTGATGGGCGTCAAACCGCCGGAGCGCGCCGAGTATCTGCGCGTGATGATGGTGGAGTTGACCCGCATCGTCAACCACACCTGGGGCATCGGCTTCCTGCTCAACGACCTGGGCGCGTTCTTCACGCCGGCCCTGTACATGATCAAGGAACGTGAGCTGGTCCTGGATATCTTTGAAGCCACGGCCGGCTCGCGCATGATGTGCAACTACATGCGCTTCGGCGGGGTCTCCCGCGATATCACCGACGACGCCTTCCAGGCGGTCAAGGACATGGTGTATGAGCGCTGGCCGCGCGCCCTGGATGAGATCGACGCTTACCTGACCAACAGCGAGATCCTGCGCTCGCGCTCCATCGGCGTGGGCGTGCTCTCGGCCGCGGAGGCCGCCGCCTACAGCGTGGGCGGCCCGGTGCTGCGCGCCTCGGGCGTCAAGTATGACGTCCGCAAGGCCGACCCGTACAGCATTTACGACCGCTTCGACTTCGATATCGCGGTGCGCTACCAGGGCGATATCTACGACCGCTATCTGGTGCGCCTGGACGAGGCGCGCGAAAGCGTGAAGATCCTGCAGCAGGTGATCAAGCAGATGCCGGGCGGCGAGATCCAGACCGGCAAGCCGCAGTACCAGGCGCGCGTCCCGGCCGGCGAGGCCTATGGCCGCGTGGAGAACCCCAAGGGCGAGCTCGGCTACTACGTCATCTCCAATGGCAAAGCCAACCCGTACCGCTACCACGTGCGCGCCCCCTCGTTCATCAACCTGACGCCGTTCGGCAAGATGTGCGTGGGCCACAAGATCGCGGACGTGGTCGGCATCCTGGGCAGCATTGATATTGTGTTGGGCGAGGTGGACCGGTAAAGCACCGGTTGAGGAGAGCACTATGTTTGGATCTGGCATCGTTCGCGGCCTGGGCGTGGTCTTCAAGCATTTTGTCGACTCATGGGTCGACGATATCCGCTGGCTGGGCCGGCGCTATTACAACCCCGAGGCCCTGAAGATCCGCCAAGGCACCAAAGCCACCGGCGTCTTCACGGTCATGTACCCGGAAGAAAAACTCACCATCCCGGAAGAGTTCCGCTATATCCCGTTCCTGGTGTACGAGGAGAAGGACGGCGGCAAGGATTACCGCTGCACGTCCTGCGGCATCTGCGCCAAGGTCTGCCCGCCGCAGTGCATCTGGATTGAGCGCACCAACGACCCCAAGACCAACCGGCCGGTGCCGCAGCCCAAGAACTTCTTCATCGACGTGGATATCTGCATGAACTGCGGCCTGTGTGCCGAGTTCTGCCCGTTCGACGCCATCAAGATGGACCACGATTACGAAATGGCGTCCTACGACCGCACCACCGCCCACATCTTCGACAAAGAGAAACTGGGCAAGCCGGTGAGCTACTACGCCGCTATCCGGCCGGCCAACTACGCGCGCGAAGAAAAAGCCCGCGCTGAGGAAGAAGCTAAGAAGGCCGCCAAAGCGGCCGCCGCGGCCAAGCCCGCGCCTAAACCCGCCGCGCCGGCCGCCGAGAAGAAAGACTAGCGGCCAGTCCGCGCCTAATCGGTATCCCACCCGGCAGGGCGGACGCGCGTCCGCCCTGCCGTTTTTCAGAGGTCGCCGCCTATGTTTGCCCGTCCCCCGCAAGCGCCCGCGCCCGCCCAATATGTCATCGCCATCGCCTCCGGCAAGGGCGGCGTCGGCAAGAGCACCGTCGCCGTCAACGTCGCCGTGGCCCTGGCCCAGGCCGGCCACCGGGTGGGTCTGCTGGACGCCGACATCTACGGCCCCAACACGCCCATGATGCTGGGCGTGCAGAGCTACAAACCGGAAACCGTCAACGGCCAGCTCGCGCCGGCCCGCGCCCACGGGATCACGGTCTTCTCCATGGGTTTCATCGTCAAGCCCGAGCAGGCCATCATCTGGCGCGGCCCCATGCTGGACAAAGCCATCCGCCAGTTCGTCACCGATGTGGCCTGGGGCCAGCTCGATTACCTGCTGATCGATATGCCGCCCGGCACCGGCGACGCGCAGTTGACGGTCTCGCAGGCCTTCGCGCTCACCGGCGCCGTCATCGTCACCCTGCCTCAAGCCGTCTCCCAGGCGGACGCGCGCCGCGGCCTGGAAGGCTTCCGGCAGATGGAAGTGCCGATCCTGGGCGTGATCGAGAACATGAGTTATCTGATCCTGCCGGACGGCGGAAAAATGGATGTCTTCGGCCAGGGCGGCGGCCGGCGCTTCGCGGACGAGGCCGGCGTGCCTTTCCTGGGCGAGGTCCCCATGGACCCGCAGGTGCGCGTCGGCGGCGACGGCGGCGTGCCGGTGGTGATCAGCCACCCGGCTTCCCCGGTGGCGCAGGCGCTGACCGCCCTCGCCCAGATCATCGCCGACCGGGCCGGCGCCGCCACCCAAAACAGCACCTTTATCCCGATCACCGAAATCTAAGCGGCCGGCTTAAAAACCACAGGGCGGCCCAGAGGCCGCCCTGTTTGTTTTCCGCCGCCGCGCCCGCTCAGGCGTGGCGTTCGAGAAAGCTCAGCGTCAGCGCGGTGATGCGCGGCAGCTCGGCGTCCAGCACCACGCAGTGCGAGGAGTGTTCCATCCAGTGCAGTTCCTGATCCGCCGAGGCCACGCCGGCCCCGATCAGCGCGCCGGCCAGCGGATGGACGGTCTCATCCAGGCGGCCCTGGATGGTGAAGAGCGGCTGGGTGACGTGCGGCAGGCGCCGGCGGGTGTCCCATTGCAGTTGAAAGAATTGCAGCAGCGCCCGGGTGGGGTAGACGTCGTAACCCTGCCAGAGCGCGTCCACGGCGCTGGGCGGGCCTTGGCGTTTGGCGATCAGCGGCTGCCAGCGGCTGAGGGCCGCGGCCAGGGCGATATCCGGCAGGCGGGCGTTGGTCTGGATGGCCGGCGCATACAACAGCACCCCGGCCGCCTCCGGGTGCCGGCTGGCCACCTGCAGCGCCAGCATCCCGCCCATCGACTCGCCGCCGATAAAGACCCGCGCGCAGCGCCGCGCCACAGCCGTGTACGCGGCTTCCACGGCCGCCACCCACTCCGGCCAGCGCCGCTGGTTAAGGTCCTCGGGCGTGGAGCCGTGGCCGGGCAGCAGCGGGCCGGCCACGCTGTAGCCGGCGGCGGCCAGCCGCTGGGCCAGCGGGCGCACCTCCGCCGTGGTAGCCGTAAAGCCGTGCGAGAGCAGCACGCCCACGTCCCGGCGCGGCGCGCCAGCCGGGGCCGGCCAATCAAAGCTGAGACCTTCCAGATGTGGATTTACAAAATGCGTTGCCATCGTCGTGAAGTCTATCACACGCCCGCCGGCGTCAGCGCGGGTATAATCATTCCTGATCAATCTACTCTAAATGACCCTGCCCTTGGCCAGACCCTCAGAAGACCGCCTGGCCCTGCTCTACCGGGTGTCACAGGCCTTCAACTCCTCGTTGGAGTTGGAGGCGGTGCTCAACGCCGTGATGGACGAAGTGATCACGGCCACCCGCGCCGAGCGCGGCTTTATTATGCTGCGCGGCGGCGACGGCCAGCTCACAGCGCGCACCGCCCGCCATTTGGATCAACAGACCCTGGCCGGGCCGGCCTTTCAGGTCTCGCGCGGCCTGGTGGAGCGCGTGGCGCGCGAGGGCCAGCCCCTGCTCGCCAGCGACGCGCAGAACGACGATTGGCTGAAGAACCGCGCCAGCGTCATGGCTCTGGGCCTGCGCGCCATCCTGTGTGTGCCGCTCAAACTCAAAGACCAGATCAGCGGCGTGGTGTATGTGGACAGCCGGGTGCAAGCCGGCCTGTTCACGCCGGCCGATCTGGAACTGCTCACCAGCATCGCGGCCAGCGCCGCCGTGGCCTTGGAGAACGCGCGCCTCTACCAGGTGGCGGTGGACAAAGGCCGGCTGGAGCGCGAGCTGCAAGTGGCCCGCCAGGTGCAAGCCAGCCTGCTGCCGCGCGCCCTGCCCCGTCTGCCCGGCTGGGATATCGCCGCGCACTGGCAGCCGGCGCGCGAGGTGGCCGGCGATTACTATGATTTCCTCCCTACCCCCGGCGGCGGGCTGGGGCTGGTGGCCGCCGATGTCACCGACAAGGGCATGCCGGCCGCTCTGTTCATGGCCCTGACGCGCAGCACAGTGCGGGCGGCGGTGTCCGCGGCGGCGGACCCGGCCGTGGGCCTGGCGCAGGCCAACCGCCTGCTGTGCGCGGACTCGGTGGACAGTATGTTTGTCACGCTGGCGTATCTCCACTTGCGGCCCAACGCGGATGCCGTGCT
>JAGOBN010000145.1 GCA_017999235.1 Anaerolineales bacterium
GCCAGCGCCCCGCCGATCACCACCGCCGCCGCGCCGGCGGCGACCGCGGCCAGCCAGATCGACCGGTTGACGCGCGCCACCACCAGATCCGCCGCGGTTTGCGCCGGCCCGTCCAGCCTCCCCGCCCCCATCCCGGCCCGCGCCAGCAGCGTGCCGACTTGCCGGCCCTGCGCCACAATCGGCTGGCCGGCCCCCAGGACCTCAGCAGCGAGGGTCTCGCCCAGCCGTTGGCCGGCGGTGTCGGCGACGACGCGGCCGGCGGCATCCGCCACCAGGATCTGTTGGCCCATCATCATGCCCGCGCCGCCGTGGCGCGCGTCGTTCAAGACGGCCTCCACGCCGTCCCACGCGCCGCGCCCTTGATAGAACGCGGCCAACTCCTGGACCAGGCCGGCCTCGGTGACCATGCCGCCCTGCACCATGAAGCCGCGCACTTCCCGCGTGGCGGCCTGGTTGGCGGCCCAGGCCACCACCCCCACGCCGACGGCGGCCACGGTCAGAAATGAAAGCAGGAGCTTGGGGAAGAGGCGCATGGCGGGCGTCCGTCAGTCGGCGGCAAATTTGTAGCCGACCCCAAACACGGTCAGCACGTAGTCCGGCTGGCGCGGGTCGCGCTCCAGTTTGGCGCGCAGGTTCTTGATGTGGGCGTCCACGGTGCGCTCGTAGCCCTCGAAGGCGTCGCCCTGGGCGGCGTCCAGGAGTTGCAGGCGCGTAAACACGCGGCCCGGCTCACGCGCCAGCACGGCCAGCAGGTTGAACTCGGTGGGGGTGAGATCGATGGACTGGCCGGCGCGCGTCACTGTGTGGCGGACCGGGTCCACCACGATGTCGCCGGCGCGGATCAAGCCGCTGGGCGCCGGCTCGGCCGCCGCGCGCCGCAGGACGGCGCGCACGCGGGCCACCACTTCCTTGGGGCTGAACGGCTTGAGCACATAGTCGTCGGCGCCCAACTCCAGCCCCACCAGCCGGTCGCTCTCCTCGACGCGGGCCGTGACCATGATGATGGGCACCGGCGAGACAGCGCGCAGACGCCGGGCCACATCCAGCCCGTCCAGGCCGGGCAGATTCAGATCCAACAGCACCAGGTCCGGCTGCTCGCGCTTGTGCTGGGCCAGGGCCGCCGGCCCATCGCCGGCGGTGATCACCCGGAAGCCGGCCTGCTCCAAATAACCGCGCAGCACTTTGACAATCTGCGGCTCATCGTCCACGACCAGGATGGTTGGCGGCATGCGCGGAGTCTAACTCATAATGGGCTGGCTTCCGGCCCAACTCACAGCTTCTCGCCGCAGTACGGGCAGGCCTTCCAGCCCGCCAACAGCGGCTGGCCGCAGTGCGCGCACGGTGCGGGCGTGGCAGGCGCCAGGGGCGGCGTGACGGCGCCGGCCGGCCGCGCCGGGGCGAAGACCCGGACGAGCATGACCACCCCGAGCACAATCAGACCCACAAACGCCAGCGGCCCGAGCAGCCGGCCGGCGCTCAGGAAGGCGCCGCCGCCGCGGCCAAAGCCGCCCACCATCGGCCCGCCGCGAAACATGTGCGGCATCTCGCCCCAGCCGGCGGCGGCCGGCGGCAGGAACAGCGGCACCACCAGCGCCGCGGCCGCGGCTAACGTCACCACCACCACACATATCCCGATCACCCATTGCCAGGTTTTGCTCATCAGCTTCTCCTTGTGTATAAGTAAGACCGCGTCGGTCTTTTAGGAACAATACGCGTTTAGTTTCCGGGCCAGACCGACGCGGTCTCTGACCGAAGCGGTCTCTGACCGAAGCGGTCTTAAGATAGTGGGAAGTGATGAAGAACTGATGAAGCCGCCGGCCCGCTAACGAACGCGGCCGCCGGCCACTTTCACCAGCCGGCGCCGCCGGGTATGATAAGGGCCGGCAACCAAGCGCTCAATCTGCCATCGGGAGAAGCATCATGCCTGACTGTGACCTAGGTCTGATCGGTTTGGCCGTGATGGGCCAAAATCTGGTCCTCAATATGAACGATCACGGCTTTAAGATTGCGGTCTTCAACCGCACCGCGGCGGTGACGGATAAATTTTTGGCCGGCGGCGCGGCTGGCACGGCCGTGGTCGGCGCGCACACCCTGCCCGAGTTCGTGGCCCAGCTGAAGCGCCCCCGGCGCGTCATGCTGATGGTGAAGGCCGGCCAGCCGGTGGATGACTTTATCGAGCTGTTGCTGCCGCTGCTGGAGGCCGGCGACATCATCATCGACGGCGGCAACTCCAATTACACGGATAGCAGCCGGCGCGCGGCGTATCTGGAAGCCAAGGGTTTGCGGTATGTGGGGGCCGGCGTCTCCGGCGGCGAGGAGGGCGCGCGCCACGGGCCGTCGATCATGCCGGGCGGTTCGCCGGCCGCCTGGCCGCACCTCAAGGATATTTTCCAGGGCATCGCGGCCAAGGTGGACGGCGGCGTGCCGTGCTGCGACTGGGTGGGCGAGGGCGGCGCCGGCCACTTTGTGAAGATGGTCCACAACGGCATCGAGTATGGCGATATGCAGCTCATCGCCGAGGCCTACCACCTGCTTAAAGTTGGCCTGGGCCTGAGCGCGGCCGAGATGGCCGCCGTCTTTGCGCGCTGGAATACCGGCCAATTGGACTCGTATTTAATCGAGATTACGGCCGATATTCTGGCGCGCACCGACGCCGATGGCGCGCCGCTGGTGGATAAGATCCTGGACACGGCCGGCCAAAAGGGGACCGGGCGCTGGACGGCGGCCACGGCCCTGGAACTGGGCATGCCCCTGACGCTGATCACCGAGGCCGTCATGGCGCGGTCGCTGTCCAGCCTCAAGGCTGAGCGCGTGGCGGCGGCCGGCGTGATCAGCGGGCCGGCGCCGCGCCTGGCCGTTGACGGCGCGGCGTTTATCGCCGACCTGGAGCAGGCCGTCTACGCGGCCAAGATCATCTCGTATACCCAGGGCTATATGCTCATGCGCGCGGCGGCGGCGGAGCACCACTGGAACCTGAATTACGGCGGCATCGCGCTGTTGTGGCGCGGCGGCTGCATCATCCGCTCGGCGTTTCTGGGCAAGATCAACGCCGCCTATGATCGGGACCCGGCGCTGGTCAACCTGCTGCGAGACCCCTATTTCCAAACTCAGATGCAAGCGGCGCAGGCCGGCTGGCGGCGGGTGGTGGCGCGCGCGGCGGAGGCCGGCCTGCCCGTGCCGGCCCTGGCCAGCGCGCTGGCCTTCTTTGACGGCTACCGCAGCGGGTGGCTGCCGGCCAGCCTGGTGCAGGCCCAGCGTGATTATTTTGGCGCGCACACCTACGAGCGCGTGGACGCGCCGCGTGGCCAGTTCTTTCACACGGATTGGATCGGGGCCGGCGGCGCGGTCACCTCGACCACGTACCAGGCTTAAGGCAGCGGTGATTTAGGATTTCCGCCCCACACCCGCCCCTGCGCGGCCGGCGCGCGGCCCCCCGAGCGCAGCGGCGGTGCAGGAGGGAGCCACGGAGTCACGGAGTCACGGAGAAGGGCTTTACTCGTTCTCCGTGTCTCGGCGTCTCTGTGGCGGTTTTGTCTCGCTACCGGCGTTCGCTCCAGCCCCGCAGGGCGTTGGCCCCCAACAGCACCAGCAGCGAGAGCGCGCCCAGCACCAGCGCCGCGCCATACGCGGACACGGTCTGGCGTTCCTCCAGCGCGCGGAAGATGAAGACCGTGGCGGTGTCCGTGCGGCCGGTGATGCCGCCGCCGGCCACCAGCACCGCGCCGAACTCGCCCAGCGCGCGCGCAAACGTCAGCGTGACGCCATAGACGAAGCCCCAGCGCAGTGCCGGAAAAGTCACCAGCCAGAAGGTTTGCCAGCCGTTGGCGCCCAGCGTGGCGGCCGCCTGTTCCTGCTCCTGGCCGAAGGCCTCCAGCACCGGCATCAGCTCGCGCGCCATGAAGGGCAGGGTGACGAAGAGGGTGGCCAGCACCAGGCTGGGGAAGGCGAAGACCACCTGCAGATCCAGGGCTTGCAGCGCCGGCGCCAGCAGGCCGCGCCGGCCGAAGAGCAGCAGCAGCATGTAGCCGGCCACCACCGCCGAGACCGCAAAGGGCAGATCGATCAGGGCGTTGAGCCAGCGCCGGCCCCGGAAGCGCTGGCGCACCAGCACCCACGCCAGCGCCGTCCCGCACACCGCGTGGACGATCACCACCAGGATGGCGATCAGCAGGGTTCGGCCGAAGGCGGCCAGCAGGCCGGGTTCGCTTAACGCCGTCAGGAGTTCGCGCGCCCCGCCGCTGAGCGCGCCGGCCACCAGCCCCACCAGCGGCGCCACCACTAGGCCGCCCACATACAGCAGGACCACACTGATCAGCAGGCGGCGCGGCCAGGCGTTAAGCGGCATGCTCGGCCTCCGCCGCCAGCGCGCGCCGGCCGGCCGCGCTGCGCTTCTGCAGGGCGTCCACCGTCAGCATCAGGCCAAAGGCCAGGGCCAGCAGCACCAGCGAGACGGCGCTGGCCCCCAGCCGGTTCTCGGACTCCACTTCCCCAAAGACGTACACGGCCGCGGTTTGGGAGTAGAGCGGGATGTTGCCGGCCACGATGACGATGGAGCCAAACTCGCCCAGCGCGCGCGCAAAACTCAGCAGGGTTCCGGTGGTGAGCGGCAGCAGCAGGGGCGGGAAAACGACGCGCCAGAAGGTGGTCCAGGCGCCGGCGCCCAGCGTGGCGGCGGCCTCCTCCTGCGCCTGATCCAGGCTTTCCAAAACGGGCTGCAGGGCGCGGACGACAAAGGGGAAGGTGATGAAGAGCAGGGCCAGGACAATGCCGGGCGGCGCAAAGATGACGCGCCAGCCGAAGGCGCGTTCCAGCCAGCCGCCCAGCGCGGCCTGCGGGCCGTAGAGCACCACCAGCATGACGCCGGTCACCAGGGTCGGGATCGCCAGCGGCAAATCCACAATTGCATTCAGCAGGCCGCGCCCCGGAAAGGTGTAGCGCACCAGGACCCAGGCCGTCAGCAGGCCCATCACCGCGTTGACGGCCGCCATCAGGGCGGAGGTCCACAGCGTCAGGCCGAGGGCGTGCCAGGCGGCCGGCCCGCTGATGGCGCGCCACAGCCCTTCCACGCCGGCGCGCAAGCCATCCTGGGCGATGACCAGCAGCGGCAGGATCAGCAGCACGGTCAAATACGCCAGCGCCCCGGCCCGAACCGTCCAGGCTCCGAGCTGGCGCTGGCCGGCGGGCGGCGCGGTCACGGCGCCTGCGCCTGGGCGATGGCCTGGGTGTAGAGGCCGGCCTCGCCGAAGTACTGGGGCGTGGCCTGGCTCCACCCGCCGAAGAACTCGATGGTGAACAGATCGGCCACCGGCGGATACTGCGCGGCCGTGGCCTGGGCCACGCCGGCGTCGATGGCGCGCAGGCCGTGCCGGGCGAAGACCGCCTGCGCCTCCGGCGTGAACAAGAACTGCACAAAGGCCTCGGCCGCGGCGCGGGTCCCGTGCCGGTCCACGGACGCGTCGATCACGGCGGCCGGATTTTCAATCAGGATGGTTGAACGCGGCAACACCAGCTCATACGTCTGGCCGGCCTGCCGCCCCACCAGGACTTCGTTCTCGTAGGTGATGGCCACCTCGCCGACGCCTTTTTCAAAGGTCACCATGCTGTCGCGGGCGGCTTTGTCCATGACGGTGACGTTCTTGAGCACGGCGATGAGGAAGGCCTGGGCCGCCGCCGGGTCGTCGCGCGGCACGCCGGCCACCTGGCCGCGCAGGGCCGCGCCATAGAGCGCCAGAATGTTCCACTGCGCGCCGCCGCTGGTCTTGGGGTTGGGGGTTAAGACTTCCAGACCCGGCTGGGCCAGATCAGCCCAATCCTGGATGTGCCGGGGATTACCAGCGCGCACGGCGAAGGCCACCACCGAGGTGCTGACCATGCCCCGGCTGGGGCCGACGGCCCGCCAGTCGTGCGTGATCAGGCCGGCCTGGACGATGCGGTCCACATCCGCTTGCAGCGAGAGCGCGGCGATATCGGCCTCGAAGCCCTCCACGATGGCGCGCGATTGGGCACCGGAGCCTTGATAGGACTCTTCAAAGGTCACGGTCTGGCCGGTCTGGGCTTGCCATTGCTGGGCGAACAGGGGGAGCAGTTCGCCGTAGGCTTCGCGCGGGGTGGTGTAGGCGCCCAGGATGAGGCGCACGGCGCCGCCGGCGGCGGGGGCGGCGGTCGGTGTGCCGCAAGCGGCCAGCAGGCCGGCGGCTAACAGCAGGCGAAGGGCAAAACGCGCGGGCATGCGGGTCTCCTGGTTCTGGCGTGTAAGTTAAGCGCGGCTCAAACGGCCGCGCCGGTTATCCCGCCGGCGCCGCGAAGCCTGAGCGCACGATCAAGGTGGGGCCGGCCGTCCACTCCGTGAGCACCTGGCTGACCAGGCCGCGCAGCGCGACATTGCCATCCCGGTCTGGCAGGGGCGCGCCCAGCACCAGCAGATCATGGCCGCCAGTCTGTAGTTCGCGCGTGATCTCGTCGCGCGCCAGGCCGGTGCGGATCAAGGTGCGCGCCGGCACGCCCAGCACTTCCAGCGTGCGCGCGCCGCCGCTGAGGAAGCGCTCCACCCGCTCTTGCTGGGCCGGCTCGGCCGTCGGGGCCAGGACGCACAACAGCGCGGCGGTGGCGCCCAGATGGCGCGTCAACCGGCCGGTGAAGAGCACATCGGCTTTGGCCGGTTCGCTGCTGGTGACGCACACCAGCGCGCGGCTCGGCAGGCCGGCGCGTCGGTCGGCGGCGGCGGCCGGCACGATCAGCACATGATGGTCCCCGACCCGCAGCGCCTGCTCGGCCAAAATGACGCTGCCGGGCGCCGCGCCGCCCAGGATCACGAGGTCCACGGGCTGCCGCTCCACGGCCTCCGCCAGCGCTTCCGCCAGCGAGCCGGCCGCCGCGTGCAGTTCCACGGCCGCCAACCCGCTGCCCAGCTTTTCCTTGGCGGCCTGCAAATGACGCTCCAGCGCGGCGCGGTCCGCGCCGTAGCCCAGCACGGTCACGCGCGCGTGCGCCAGGCGCGCCAATTGGCCGCCCACCTCCAGGGCCGCCAACGCGGCCGGCGAGCCATCGCTGGCCAGCAGGAAGCTCAGGCCGGGGTGGGCCAGGGCGTGCAGCCGGCGCACGCCCACCCACACCCGTTCGCCCGGCGTCAGCGGCAGGCGGCGGGTCTGATCCGGCAGGCGGGTGGCTTCAATCAAAATCGAGTCATCGCCGAAGGCCACGGGCGGCGCGATGGGCCGGACCGAGGGGATGGGCGGCAGGCGCAGGGTCAGGCGCTCGAAGGCGCCGGCGAAGGCGCTGTGTTCCACGACGCCCTGGCCCAACAGCGGGCCGGCCAGGGCCTCGGCCGAGGCCGCCACAATCACATCCTCCGGCCGGAACAAGACCTGGACGCGCTGCGGGCCGGGCGGCGGTGTCAGGGGGGCGGCGTCAGCCGTCAAAGGGAACTGCAGCGGGCCGAGCGTCACGCCGGCGGCCTGGCTGTGCCCCACCATCAAATTAGCCGTGCCCAGAAAGGTGGCCACGAACTCGGTCTGCGGGCGCTGATACAGCTCGGCCGGCGGCCCCACTTCCAGCAGGCGGCCGAAGTTCATCACCCCCAATTGATCGGCCAGCTCGAAGGCTTCCTCTTGATCATGGGTGACGAAGATGGTGGTCAGCCCCAGTTCGGCGTGGACGCGCCGCAGGGCGCGGCGCAGTTCGACGCGGATTTTGGCGTCCAGCGCCCCGAAGGGCTCATCCAGCAGGAGCACGCTGGGGCGGTGCGCCAGGGCGCGCGCCAGGGCCACGCGCTGCTGCTGGCCGCCGGAGAGTTGATCCGGCCGGCGGCCGCCCAGGCCGGCCAGGCCCACCAGGTCCAGCAGTTCATCCCGGCGGCGGCGGCGGTCGATGCGCGCCGCGCCGCGCACGCGCAGCGCGAACTCCACGTTGTCGGCCACGGACATGTGCTGGAAGAGCGCGTAGTGCTGGAAGACAAATCCGATGCCGCGCTGCTGCGGCGGGGCCTGGGTGACGTCTTGGCCGTTGAGAAAGACGCGGCCGGCCTCGGCGGTGCTGAGCCCCGCGATCAGGCGCAGGACCGTGCTCTTGCCGCTGCCGCTGGGGCCGATGAGCACAAAGAATTGGCCGGCCGCCACCTCCAACGAGAGCTGGTGGACGACGGGGTGGCCGTCAAAACGTTTGGTCAGACGCTCGAGGACGATGGACATGACCAGTGGGGGGCGGGCGGCGGCGGTCGTCCCCGCCGCCGGCGCGGGGTCCGGGCTCGGTGAGCGGCTTAGGCGGGCTTGGCGGGATCGTCTTT
>JAGOBN010000146.1 GCA_017999235.1 Anaerolineales bacterium
GTTCATGCCCTGGCTGAACAGGGCGGCCAGCCCCAGGCCGCCCAGGGCGCCCAGGCCCGCGCCCGCAAAGCCCAGCAGGCCGGCCTCCAGCACCACCAGGCCGCGCACCTCGTCGCGCCGCAGGCCCAGCGCGCGCAGCGTGCCGATCTCGCGCTGACGTTCCAGCACGGACGCGAACAGCGTCACCACGATGCCCAGCGCGGCCACCAGCCCGGAGAGCGAGGTCAGCCCGCCGAAGAGCGCCTGGATCGGACCGATCAAGGTCTCGACCGTGGCCGTCAGTTGTTCCGTGTTGAACGCGCCGAGCTCGGTGCGGTGCCGTTCCCGCAGGGCGTCCACGCGCGCCTCCAGTGCGGCGCGCGCCACACCAGGTTTCGGCGAAAAAATGATCCCAAAGGGATGCGAGCCAAAATACTCGGCGGCGGCGGCCGGGCTGATGATGGGGAAGCCGCCGCCCACGGCCGCCACCGTGAACGGCACCTTGCCTTTCAAGGTGTCGATCTCGATCGTGTCGCCGGGGTGCTTGTCGAACTTGCGCCCGGTCAGCTCCGGCAACAAGATAGCGGGCTCCTGTTCGACGAAGATCCGCTCAGCGTCTTCCCAGGACCCTTCGGCGATGGGGAAGGTGCGCTTGCCGCGGATCACGGACAGCGGCAGGGCGAAGGCGTACTGGTCGCCGGCGCCGCTCTCCACCCCAACCCCAGGGATGGCGACGTTGGCGAAGTATTGGACCTCCGCCACATCCTCCAAAGTGCCGAGATCGGCCTCCAGGTCCGCCGGCAGCGGCGGCAGGCTGGGCAGGGCCGCCGCGCCGCCCAGCGAGGTGCCGGGCGGGAAGGGGCGGATGAGGACCACCTGCCCGCTGAACATGGACAGATTGAACGAGAGCAGAAACTGGCTCATGAACAGCGTCAACCCGGTCAGGGCGATGACGAGCATGAAGCTGGTGGTGAGGGTGGCGGCGGTGACCGCGGCGCGGGAACCTTGCCGGCGCAAACTCGCGGCCGCCAGCCGGCCGGCCAGCCATTGGCCGCGCTCCAACAGCGTGATCAGGCCGTCCAGCCAGAGCGGCAGCAGCGCCACCACGGCGGCGCCGAAGGTCAGGGCCGGCGCGAAGATCGGGCCATAGCTGGGCGTGAGCGCGGTGCGCGCGTACTCCGCGCCCCACAGGTATAAGCCGGCGGTGGCCGCCAGCAGCACCACCACCAGACCGGCCAGCCAGGCGCGCCGGCCGCGGCGCTTCGAGGCGCTGCCGAACGGCGGCTTGAAGGCCTCCAGCGCGCTGACCTGAGCCGCCTCGCGCGCCAGCCCGACGGTGACGACCACGGTCACCAGCACGCCGGCGCCGGCCGCCAGCGGCCAGGCATCCCAGGGTATGACAGCACCGGCGGCGCTGTCATACCCATTGATGGCGCTGACAATAGCGACCATGCCGATCCCGAAGCCCAGGCCGAGCAGCAGGCCGAGGGCCGAGCCGAATACGCCCACCAGGCCGGCCTCCAGCAGGGTCTGCGTCAGCACCTGCCGGCGCGTCATGCCCAGCGTGCGCAGCTGGCCGATCTCGCGCCGGCGCTCGGCCAGGGTGATGGCGAAGGCGTTGAAGACCAGGAAGGCGCCGGCCAGCAGGACCGCAAAGCCGGCCACCGGCAGGGCCAGGTTGATGACGCTGTACAGCGAGTTGAGGCTGCTGCTGCCGGCCGCGCTGGTGACGATGTATTGATCGCCCAAACCCGCTTGCAGCGCGGCCCGCGCGGCCTCCGAGTTCTGGTCCGGCCGCAGGCGGATCTGAATGGCCGTGACTGTCTGGGGCGCGTCGAAGGCGGCGCTGAGGGTGGTGAGCGGCAGCCAGGCGGTGGCGGTCGCCACGACCACTTCACGCCGCGGCTTCAGCAGACCCACGATGGCGTAGGTGTCGGTGCGTGCGCCCGTGGTGAGCTTGATCCGCCCGCCGACGGCGTGGCCGTGCCGGGCCGCCCAATCCGAAGGCAGGAGCACGGCCGCCGCATCCTCCGCCTGCAAAAAGCGGCCGGCGGCCAGCTCGTACGGCGTCAGCGTGTGCGCGGGATCAACGCCGAGCAGCGCGAGCCCCGTGCCCTCCAGCGTGCCGCCGCCCATGGTGAAGGTCCCGTCGCTGGCGGCGGCTTTGCCCTCCAGGCCGCGATACAACGGCGCGGCCGACTCGATCTCGGGCCGGGCGGTTAAAGTATCCAGGATGGAGAGGGGGATTTGGGCGCTGGCCGCGCTGGTGATTTCCAGATCGGCGCCGGCCAGCCGGCTTTCCCGCGCCGCCCGCGCGCTCTCGGTGAGCGTGGCGCCGGTCAGCCGCATGGCAAAGATCAAGCCCACGCCCAGGGCGATGGCCGCCGCCGTGAACGTGGTGCGGGCTGCGCGGGCGCGCAGGTTACGGAGGGCAAGCCGGAGCATAGGCGGAAATCCCTGCTTTCAGGCTGGCACTGCGGCTGACTTATACGCTTGGATAACGGAGCAGATCAAGGACAAGCTGGCCCGATTTTAGCATCAAACGCGGGGCGGGTTCACAGCGTGAAAAAGAACGTGGCGCCTTCGCCCGGCCGGCTCTCGGCCCACACCCGGCCGCCGTGGCGTTCCACCACGCGTTTGACAATCGCCAGCCCCACGCCGGAGCCTTCAAAATCGTCGCTGCTGTGCAGGCGCGTGAAGACCGTAAAGAGCTGATCGGCGTACTGCATATCAAAGCCCACGCCGTTATCGGCCACGAAGTACACCACCTGGCCGGCCTGCTCCCGCCAGCCCACGCGGATGTGGGCGGCGGCGCAGCCGCGCGTGAACTTGAGCGCGTTGGCGAGCAAGTTGACAAAGACCTGGCGCAGCAACGGGGGATCGGCCGGCGCGGCCGGCAATTCGGCCAGATCAATAACCACCTGGCGGCCGGCCAGCAGCGGCCGCAGCTCTTCCAGCGCCAGCCCGGCCAGATCGGCCGGCCAGACCTCCTGCTTGCGCAGCGGCTGCCGGCCCAGGCGCGAGAACTTCAGCAGGTCGTCGATCAGGTGGCTCATGTGCAGGGTGCCCTCGGTGATGCGCTGAAGCAGCGCGTCCGCCTCGGGCGGCAGCAGGGCGGCCTGTTCCACCCGCAAGCGCTGGGCATGGGCATTCAGCGCGCGCAGCGGGGCGCGCAAGTCATGCGAGATCGAGTACGAAAAAGCTTCCAACTCCCGATTGGCGGCCTCCAATTGCGCCGTGCGCTCCGCCACGCGCTGTTCCAGGTCGGCATTCAGGGCCTGCAGCTCGGCCTCCATCCGCCGGCGGTCGGTGATATCCACCAAGCTGACCCGCACCAGGCGGCGGCCGGCGGCCGGCAGGCGCACCAGCGAGACCGCGCACAGATGCTCGGCGCCGGCGGCGTCCCGGATCAGCCATTCAAAATGCACTTCGGTTTCCGTCAGGACCCGCGCGTTAAATACCGACTCCGCGGCGGCGGAGCGGCGGCCATCCGGCTGAAACTCCGGGCTCACTGCGGCCGGCCCCAGCCCCAGCAATTCCGCGCGCGGCCGCTGGAAGAGCTGCTCGGCTTTCGGGTTGCTGTCCGTGAATCGGTCGGTGGCGAGATCCAGGACCAAGAGCGCCTCGGGCGCGCCGGCGAAGAGCGCGCGGTATTGCGCCTCGCGCTCCTCCAGCGCCAGTTCCCGAGCCAGCACGGCGGCGCGCATGCGCGTAAAACTCTCGGTCAGATCCTGGATCTCGGCGAAGCGAGGCGGGGCGTCGGCGGCGGCCGGCGGCGCCTCGCCGCCCAGGGCCAGCGCGCGCGCGCTGGCGGCGGCGGCCTCCAGCGGCGCCGTCACCTGACGCTGCAAGTTGCCGCGCCAGTCCAGAATCAGCCAGCCGGTGGCCCCCAACAGCACCGTCAGGCCGCCGGCCAAGCTCAACAGCAGGCTGCCATAGGCGGTCAGGGCCGGTTCCTCACTCACCGCCACCCACCCCGTCACCGGCACCGGCGCGGCGCTGGCCTGCTGCCAGCCGGCCTCGGTCAAATAGAAGCGTGTCGCTGGCCCCGCCCGGCCGGCCGGCACAATCGGCAGCGCGCTGACATTGCGCTGCTGTTGGACCCACTGGAAGTTCGGGTGCGCCAGCAGCCGGCCGCTTTGATCCACCACAAAGTCCGTGGCCCCGCCGCCGGCCGTATTCAGCACATCTTGCTGCAGTTGATCCAGGTTGAGTTCGCCCACCAGTTGGCTGCCGTCGCGCAGGCCCTGGGTCACAAAGAGGGTGGGCCGGCCGGTGCGCGGCGAGATGTGCGGCTCCGAAAAGGCCAGGGCGTCGGCGGCGGCCGGCCGGGGCAGCTCACCCGACAGATCAAAGCCGGGGGATACGCGGGAGGAAGCCGGGGCCACGCTGAGCACGCGTCCCTCAGCGCTCACCCGGTAGACGGCATCGAAATACGGAAAGCCGCGCACAATCATCTGGAGATGCGCGTCGAGGTCGCCGGGCACATTGACATCGGCGAGGGTCACGAACTCCAGCGTCTGGCCGGCAAATTCCACGTAGCGGTACACCGCCGCCGCCAGATCATGCGCCGCCTGCGCCCGCGTGGCCGTAATGGTCTGGGTGCGGAGCGCCAGCGCCACGCCGCCAATCGCACTGAGCAGAATCAGCAGCGGCAGCAGCGCCCGGGTGAGGAGGAGCCGGACCAAGACGCGCCACAGTGAACTGGGCGCTGAGGGCGCCGTCATCGGGCCACGATCGGGAGGGTCACCGTGCCGAGCGAGGCGAAGGCGCCGGCCTGGACGGTGACCAGGGCGATGGGGCGCACCACGTCGCCGTAGCGGTTCAAAGCCAGAACGTTGCCCAGGATATCGCGCGCCGGCAGTTGGCGCAGGGCCGCCGGCAGGCCGGCCGGCGCGCCGCGCGTCGTCTCCAGCGCGGCCGCCAACAGCCTGACACTCTCATAGGTCATGGCCGCCGCGAACCCGGCTTCCCGTCCAAAGCGCTCTTGATAGCGGCGCTGAAAATCCCGGAAGAGCGGCGCGGGGTTGGCGATGTCATAGGGGCTGCTGAACACCATGCCCTCCACTGCGCTCCCGCCGGCCTCCAGCAGCGCCTCCGTCTGCGCCCAAGGGGAGGAGAACAACGGCACCTCCCAGCCGCTCAACCGCGTCTGTTGAGCGAAGAAGGCGGCCTCCACGGCGGACATGATGAGCAGCAGGCCGTCCGGCGCGGCGGCGCGCAGGGCCGGCAAGTGGGCGGCCCAGTCTGGCCGCGCGGCGGCCGAGATTTCCAGACGTTCCACCACCGCGCCGCCGCCCGCCTCCAGGCTGGCGCTGAAGGCATCCGCAAACGGCCGGGAGTAACCGGCGTTGTCGCCGTCCAGCACAATGGCCAGCCGCCGCAAGTGCCGGTCGGTCAGCGTGTATTGGCTGAGCGCGGCCGCCAGGTCGTTGACGGAGGAGATCACGCGGAAGAAGAGATCATCCTCGCCGGTAAGCTGGCTGGCGGAGGTGGTGGGGCTGAAGAGCAGCATGCCGGCCGGCTCAGTAACGGCCAGGCCGGCCAGGGTTTGGGCGCTGGTCATGTGGCCGATAATGGCGACCACGCCGGCCTGCATCAACGCCTGGTCGCCGGCCACGGCGCCGGCTGGGGTGCCCAGGTCATCCTGCGCCACCAGCTCCAACGGCCGGCCGGCGACACCGCCGGCGGCGTTGACGTCTTCCACGGCCAGCAAGGCCGCATCCCGGCCCTGGATGCCGAGATCCGATTGCGCGCCGCTGAGCTGGCCCGCAAAGCCGAGGCGGATGGGCGCCGGCGCGGCGCAGCCGCTGACGAGGAGGGCCAAAATGAAAACGACGCGGACGACAGGCCAGATTCCCACAGACCGGGACATAGCGGCCCCTTAGTTAGAACTTGGTTCGGTGAAGATAAATTATTCTAGCACCGCTTAGCTCCGGGACAACGGGCGGCGTACAACCCGACTTGCCTGAGAAATTGGTCCTGGCGGCCGGCCCGGCCGCCGCCTTGTCGGGCCGGCGGCTTCGCCGTACACTCGCGCTCTGATCCACTTTGGGAGCTGACCCCGCCATGCTGACTGTGTTTGATTGGCTCACCCGCGCCCTCGCCCTGGCCCTGGGGGTGGGGCTGGTGTTGAGCGCCATGCTTTCGGCCCTGCGGACGTTTGTGCTGCCGCGGCCGGCGCCGGACGCCATTACGCGCGATCTCTTCCGCCTGATCCGCCGGCTGTTCCATTGGCGCGTCAAACGGCTGAAGACGTTCGCGGCCCAGGACGCCGTGCTGGCCATGTACGCGCCAGTCAGTCTGCTGGCCCTGCCGCTGGCGCTGCTCAGCCTGGTGAGCCTGGGCTACGCCGCGATCTTCTGGGCGCTGGGAGTCCGGCCCTTCTTCGCCGCGTTTCTGGAGAGCGGGTCGTCCCTGCTCACGCTGGGCTTCATCCCGCCCACCCAAACCCCGCTGATCGCGCTGCTGTCGTTCTCCGAGGCCGCCGTGGGGATGACGCTGGCGGCGCTGTTGATCTCGTATCTGCCCACGATGTACTCGGCCTTCTCCAGCCGCGAGACGCTGGTGAATCTGCTGGAGACGCGGGCCGGCGCGCCGCCCTCGGCCGTCTACGTCTTTGAACTGGCCTACCCGCTCGGGCGCATGGATCACCTGGTGGACCTGTGGCGCGAGTGGGAGATCTGGTTCGCGCAGCTGGATGAGACCCACACCTCCTTGCCGACCCTGGCGTTTTTCCGTTCGCCCCAGCCGCACCACTCGTGGATCACGGCCGCCGGCGCCATCCTGGACACGGCCGCGCTGTATCAATCCACCCTCGGCTATGCGCCCCAGCCGCAGGCCGGGCTGTGCATCCGCTCGGGCTACTTGGCTCTGCGCCACATCTGTGATTTCTTCGGCCTGGCATATCCGCCGGACCCGCATTTCCCCGCTCAGCCCATCAGCCTCACGCGCGCCGAGTTCGACGCGGCGGTGGCGCGTCTGCGTCAGGCCGGCCTGCCCCTCAAACCCGATCTTGATCAGGCCTGGTCGGATTTCGCCGGCTGGCGCGTGAACTACGACGCCACGCTTCTGGCGCTGTGCACGCTGGTCAGCGCGCCGCCGGCCCCCTGGTCCAGCGACCGAGCGCGCCCGTGGGCGCCCGCGCCCTGGTTCGGCGGCCGCAGAAAATTGAAGTAGCTCAAAGGCCGGCGGCGAGGCGCGGAGCCACAGAGACCCTGATACTCCGCGTCTCAGTGACCGTCTGATCTGCGTTTGAGAGCATTTGCCAGCCCCCTAATGATAGAATTCACCTGCTGTCTCCGAAGGAGTTTGCATAATGCCTGAACTAGCTTCTAGAAAACTCATGCGGCCGGCGCGCGCGGTCGGCATTGTGGGATACGGCGCTTACGTGCCGCGTTACCGTCTGCCCGCCAAAGAAGTGTCGCGGGTCTGGACCGAAGGGACGAGCGCGCTGCCGATCAAGGAAAAAGCGGTGCCGGGCCTGGACGAAGACGTGGCCACCATGTCCATCGAGGCGGCGCGCAACGCCCTGCTGCGCGCCAGCATTGACCCCACCGCCATCCGCGCGGTCTGGGTGGGCAGTGAAAGCCACCCGTATGCCGTCAAGCCCACGTCCACCATCGTGGCGGAGGCCATCGGCGCGGTGCCGAATACGCAGGCCGCCGACTGGCAGTTCGCGTGCAAGGCCGGCACGGAGGCCATGCAGGCCGCTATCGGCTTTATCGGCTCGGGCATGGCCGACTATGCGCTGGCCATCGGCATGGACACCGCCCAGGGCCGGCCCGGCGACGCGCTGGAATACACGGCCGGCGCGGGCGGCGCCGCGTATCTGCTCGGCCCGGCCGAGGAGGCGCTGGCGGTCCTGGAAGGCTCGTATTCGTTCGTCACCGACACACCCGATTTCTGGCGCCGGCAGTATGAAAAATACCCGGAGCACGGCCAGCGCTTCACGGGTGAGCCCGCCTACTTCAAGCACATCACCACCGCCGCCGCCACCTTTTTAGAGCTGGCCGGCGCCACGCCCGCCGACTACCAGTACGCGGTCTTCCATCAGCCGAATATCAAGTTTCCGCAGAAGGCGGCCAAGACGGTGGGCTTCAAGGACGAGCAGATCAAGGCCGGCCTGCTGGTCGGCGAGATCGGCAACACGTACGCCGGCAGCGCCATGATCGGCCTGACGGCCGTGCTGGATGAAGCCCAGCCCGGCGACCGCATCCTGCTGGTCTCGTTC
>JAGOBN010000147.1 GCA_017999235.1 Anaerolineales bacterium
ACCAGCTGCTTATCCTGGCCGTGCAGGGTGTTGAAGGTGTGGAAGAATTCTTCCTGGGTGGACTCTTTGCCGGCGATGAACTGGATATCGTCGATCAGCAGCACATCCACCCGCCGGTATTTCTCGCGGAAGGTTTCCGTGGTGTGGGAGCGGATGGCGTTGATCAGGTCGTTGGTGAACTCTTCCGACGAGACATAGACCACGCTCAACCCGCGCTGGGCGCAGGCATTGCCGATGGCCTGGAGCAAATGCGTCTTGCCCAGCCCGACGCCGCCGTAGAGGAAGACCGGGTTGTAGGCTTTGGCCGGGTTCTCGGAAGCCGCCATGCAGGCCGCGTGCGCCAGGCGGTTGCTGGCGCCGACCACGAAGGTGCCAAAGGTATATTTGGGGTTGAGGTTGTTGGGCAGGGCCGGCTCGAACCGCGCTTCGCTCGCCAGGCTCAACGTCTCCGCGGGCGTTTCCGCCGGTTGGTTGGTCCAGACCACAAAGCGCACCTCCAGGCTGGTGCGGCCGAGCAAGTTGGCCAGAATCCGTTTGATGGACAGCTTCAGCCGGTTCTCCAGCCAATCCCGGGCGTAGGCGTTGGGCGTCCCCACCACAAAGGCGCCGTCCTCCTGGGTGACCAGCGTGGTCTCCCGCACCCACGTCTCAAACGTGGATTTGGACAGTTCCATCTGCAATTGGCCCAACACCGCCTGCCAAAGTTGTTCTGACTGCATAACACACTCCACGCTTCTGCCGGCTCCGCCCCGACACACACTCAACCACCCGGCCGCCACTGGCCTCCGGAGAAAGGTTGAGGTATGGGTTTGACGCTGTCCGCAATGGACGAAGAAACCGACGTGATGCGGCGCTGGGATTGCCGCACCCCACTACACCGTGTTGAACAGGTTCGTGACCTTTGGAAAGGTAGCGGGCATTCTAGCAAAGCCCCCGGCGAGATTCAATACGGACTCTCGACGCAAGTGTAAAAGAATCAAATTCTTTAAGATCAACCGGCATTAACACCCGGCAGGTGATTGGGGCCGCCGGCCGGCGGGCCGGCTTGTGATTCACCCCCTAGCCTTGCCCCAATCAGCCGGCGACCGGCTATATATGGGTAATCGGGCCGGTGTCTCACGCTTCGGCCAAGCTATCTTAAATTTCGCGCCGCTAAACCGGCGCGCCGCCCAGTGGACCTGAAGGAAGGTACAAACGCCTTCCGCTGAGTCTAACACGAGCTAGAGGCCCTGGTGTGCCTGGGAGTCAGCCGCGACTCAGCCGCGCTCCGGCAAGGCCGTTTTTGTGTTCCCAGTTATCCAGAGAACAGGGCTGCCGTTCCACAAATTTCTCCCCAAAATCAGCCGCTTATCCACAGAAAAACAGCGGTTATCCACAGTTTTCCAGCCTTAAATACACCGGGCGGCTCAACGCCGCCCGGTGGCCGACACCCTTGGGGAGGCGGCTCCCTATTCCAGCTGCGCGTAAGCGCCCAGGGTCAGGAATTCAGAAAAGGTGGCTTGGGTGACTAAATGATCAAACAGCGCGGCCGCCGGCTCAAATTGGCCTTTGGCATACGCGTCCGGCCCCACCAGGGCCTTGATCTTGGCGAGCTCCTCCGGCAGGCATTGGCGGTATAGATCGAGCGTCACCGGCCGGCCATCCGCCAATACGGCTTTCGGGTGATGCGTCCATTGCCAGACCTGGGCGCGGGAAATCTCGGCGGTCGCGGCGTCTTCCATCAGGTTGTAGAGGGCGGCCGCGCCCACCCCGCGCAGCCAGCTTTCGATATACAGCACGCCGACGTTGATGTTCATCCGCAGGCCGGCCTCGGTAATTTGGCCGCCGGGCACGCGGAAATCACATAGCTGGCCGGCCGTCACCGCCACATCTTCGCGCAGGCGCTCCTTCTGGTGCGGCCGGTCGCCCAGTTTGCCGTCAAACACCGCCTTGGCCGTGGGGACCAAATCCGGATGCGCCACCCAGGTGCCGTCAAAGCCGTCCTGGGATTCGCGCAGTTTGTCCTCGCGCACGCGCGTGATGGCGACGTCGTTGACGGCCGCGTCTTTGCGGCTGGGGATAAAGGCGGCCATGCCGCCGATGGCGTGCGCGCCGCGCCGGTGGCAGGTGCGCACCAGGAGTTCGGTATAGGCGCGCATAAACGGCACCGTCATGGTGATCTGGGCGCGGTCCGGGAAGACCACGTCCGTCTGCCGGCTGAATTTCTTGATGCAGCTGAAGATGTAATCCCAGCGGCCGGCGTTCAGGCCGGCGATATGCTCGCGCAGTTCGTACAGGATCTCGTCCATCTCGTACGCGGCCAGGATGGTCTCGATCAGCACCGTGACTTTGATGGTGCCGGCCGGGAGCTCCAGCCAGCGCTGCGCCTCCAGAAAGACATCGTTCCACAAACGCGCTTCCAGGTGGCTCTCCAGCTTGGGCAGATAGAAGTACGGGCCGGTGCCGCGCGCCAGCAGCCGGCGCGCATTGCGGAAGAAGTACAGGCCGAAGTCGAACAACGAGCCGGAGATCGGCTGGCCGTCTACCAAGACATGCTTCTCGGTCAGGTGCCAGCCGCGCGGGCGCACGAAGAGCACGGCCACCTGGGGATTGAGCTGATAAGTCTTCTCCGGGGTGGCCAGCGTCAAAGTGCGCTCGATGGCGTCCGTCAGATTGAGCTGGCCCTGAAGCATGTTGGCCCAGGTGGGCGAATTGGCGTCCTCAAAGTCGGCCATGAAAACATCGGCGCCGGAGTTGAGGGCGTTGATGAGCATTTTGCGGTCGGTGGGGCCGGTGATCTCCACATGCCGGCGCTGCAAATCCGCCGGGATGCGGCCCACCTGCCAGTCGCCGGCGCGCACAGCCTGCGTCTCGGGCAGAAAATCCGGGGCTTGGCCGGCATCCAGCGCGCGCTGGCGTTCGGTGCGGCGCGCCAGCAGTTCCAGCCGGCGCGTGTTAAAAGTGCGGTGCAAGTGGGCCAGGAAGGCCAGGGCGTCCGGGGTGAGAACGGCGGCAAAATCGGGCGAGAGGGCGGCGCGAATTTCGAGGCCGTCCGGCAGGGTAACGGCGGTCATCAGCGGCTCCTGAACGAGGAAGTGGGAGAAAGTGAGTATAGCACGCGCGGCTCAAGCCGGCGGCGGGTCGGCGGCCGGCAGGCTGAGTTCGACGATCAACCCCGGCCCGTCCGGACGGTTGTAGGCCCGGCACTCGCCGCCGCTGGTCCAGATCAGAGCGGCCACCATCGCGAGGCCCAGCCCCATCCCCGGCACCTGTCCGGTCATGGTCTTTTCAGCCTGATAAAAAGGCGTCCAGATCTCCGTGAGTTGTTCGAGCGGCACGGTGCGGCCGTCATCCCAGACCTGCAGGGTGATTCGGCTGGCTGTTTCGGCGGCGACGCGCACGGCGACGGCCGGCGCGCCGTGCGGGTGGAACTTGCGCGCGTTGGCCAGCAGTTCGCGCAAAATCAGCTCGAGCGTTTGCGGGCCGGGCCAGACCGTTTCGGCGGCGGCCTCCGGCGCCAGCGTGACGGCCACCGACGCCAAGCCGATCTCGGCCGCCAGTTCCTGCACCAGGGCGGGCAGCGCCGCCAAGGCGAACGGCGCGGGCTCCGGCTGCCACTGGGTGGCGTTGGCGTAGCGCAGCAGATCGTTGATCTGGCGCTGCAGCCGCTCCACCCCGCGGCGCGCCATGCCCGTCAGCTGGCGCAGCTCGGCCGGCGTCATATCGTCCGCGAAGGTCTCCAGCATTTCCAGGCTGCCGTTGATGGCGCCCAACGGGGTGAGAAACTTGTGGCTGGTGATGGAGGTGAAGGACCAGGCGCCGCGCTTCAGGCCCATCGCCTCGGTGACATCCCGCAGGCGCACCACCCGCCCGGCGCCCAGGGTGGCCGGCGCCGGCAGTTCGGCCACCTCCAGCCAGATAGCCGGCGCGGCGGCGGTCTCCGGCCGGATCAAGTAACACGGGGTGCGGCCGGCGGCCCAACTGTGCTCGGGCTCAAAGCGATAGTGGCGCCGCGCCAGTTCCTCAAATGGGAGCGGCCCCAAGGCTTCGACGGGCGCCAGCCCCAAATATTGGCGGGCGCGCGGGTTGGCATACAGCAGCGTCTCCGCCGGCCGCTCCGCCAGCAAGAGATAGCCCTCCGCCGCCTGCTCAATCAGCCAGGCAAACCGCTGGCGCTCCACCACCAGCCGGCGATACCGGTTGAGGCGCATGATGGTCTGGACGCGGGTCCGCAGTTCCACCCGGTCAAAGGGTTTGGAGATGAAATCATCCGCGCCGGCCTCGATGCCTTGCAGGCGGGAGGCGCGGTCATCCAGGGCCGTGACCAGCAGGATGACCATCTCGGCGGTGGCCGGGTCCTGGCGGAGCTGGCGGCAGACGTCGAAGCCGTCCAGGTCCGGCATCATCACATCCAACAAGAGCAGGTCGGGCGGCGCCTGCCGCGCCGCGGCCAGAGTCTCGGGGCCGGTGGCGGTTTCCACCAGGGTGTGGCCCAGGGGCTGCAGCAGCATCCGCAGCAGATGCCGGTTGTTGGCCTCGTCGTCGGCGATCAGAATTGAGCCCTCAGTGGGCATGGCCGTCTCCTTGAGCCAGGGCGGGCGGCGGGGCGCGGCGCGCCAGCAAGGCGGCCAGCGTCCGCAGCAGGACCTTGGGGCTGACGGGCTTGCTTAAATACTCGTCGGCGCCGGCCGCCAGACAACGCTCCCGGTCGCCGGCCATCGCCAGCGCGGTCAGCGCCAGGATGTGCGTCTCGGCCAGCGCCGGCTGCTGGCGGATCCGGCGCATGGCTTCCAGCCCGTCCAGCTCCGGCAGTTGGATATCCATGATCATCACGGCCGGCCGCAAGGCGCCGGCCAGCGCCACGGCTTCCAGGCCATTGTGCGCCACATGCACTTCGTACCGGTGCGCCCCCAGCGCGCGGGTAAGCAGGCGCAGGTTGGCCTCGTTGTCATCGGCCACCAGCACCCGCGGTCCGCGGTCCCCGGCCGGCTCGGGCGGAGCGGGCGGCTCGGCGGCGTCGGCGGGCTCCGCCGGCAGCGGGCCGGCCGGGTCATTCCACGGCAAGATGAGTGTGAAGCGGCTGCCCTGGTCCAGGGCGCTTTCCAATTCGACGCCGCCGCCGTGCAGTTCGGCCATGCGCCGCACCAGGGAGAGCCCCAGCCCGGTGCCCGCATACTGGCGCGCCAGCCGGCTGTCCAGCTGCACAAACGGCTTGAACAGCCGGGCCTGGTCTTCCGGCGCGATCCCGATGCCGGTATCCCACACCGTGAACCGGACTTGTTCGCGGTCGTGGTCGCCGCGGACCTCCAGACCCAGCCGGCCGCCCTCCGGCGTGAACTTGCCGGCGTTGCTCAGCAGGTTCACCAGCATCTGCTTGAGCCGGCGTTCGTCGGCGCGCACCAGCGCCACCGCCGGATCCAGCGTCACGGTCAGCGTCTGGCGCTTCTTGTGCGCGGCCTCTTTCACCAGCCGCAGGCTGGCCTGGCACACCGCGGCCACCTCGACCAGATCAAACTGCAGCTCCAGCCGGTTGGCCTCGATCTTGGAGACATCCAGGATGTCATTGATCAAGGCCAGCAAGTGCCGGCCGCTTTCGTCGACACTGCGCAGGCACTCACGCTGCTCGGGGTTGTTGGGGCCGTACAACTCTTCTTGCAGCAGCTCGGTCATGCCCAGGATGGTGTTGAGGGGCGTGCGCAGCTCATGGCTCATGCTGGCCAGGAACTCGTCCTTGGCGCGCGCCGCCTGGGCGAGCTCGGCGTTGGCGGCGCTCAGGTCGGCCGTCCGCTCCGCCACGCGCTGAGCCAGCTGCGCGCGTTCCGCCTGCAGGGCGCGGTTGGCGGCCTCCAGCGCCGCGGTGCGTTCCTGCACCCGCTGCTCCAAAACCTGGTTGAGCTGCGTGACGGCGTGCTCGGCCTGTTTGCGGGCGGTAATATCCAGGATCGAGACCAACACCCGCGAGGCGTCCCGGCCGGGCAAATAGAAGCGCAGCTGGATATCCAGCCGTTCGCCGGCCAGGGTGTAGTTCACGCCCTCCCAATCCAGCTCGGAGCGGCCGGCCGCGATGGTCAGCACCAGCTCGCGAAACGACTCGATGGCTTCCACCGGCAGGATGCGCGCGAAGCTGGCCAGCAGGGTCGGTTTATCCGGGGCCCGGTACAGCTGGAGGGTGGCCTGGTTCACGTCCACGATCCGCAGGGCCGCCTGGCATTCCAGCAGGCGGTCCGGCTGCTGGGCGAAGAACGCGCGGAAATCGGCGACGCCGGCCTGGCGCCAGGCTTCCAGCTTCGCCCGGATGCCGGTGATGTCTTCTTCCCAGAGCGAGACCGGCGACTCTTCAAACAGGAGCCGGTAGCGCGCCTCGCTGTCACGCATGGCCTGCTCCAGACGCACGCGCTCGGTGATATCGCGGGTGAGGCTGCCCATGGCCCAGCCGGTGCGGGTTTGGAAGGGGTACGAGACGGCCTCGATCATGCGCTGGACGCCGTCCGGGCGCAGCAGCGCCAGGGTCCGGCGCCGGCTGGCGTCTGGAAACTCCCCGGTTTGGTGCAGGCGCTGGACGGCCGCCCGCAGCTGCTCCACCTGCTCCGGGGTGCGGTGTTCGGGCGGGGTCAGCTCGATCTGGACTTCCCACAGCGGCCGGCCCAGGACTGCGGCGCGGTCAACCCCGGTGATCGCGGCCTGGGCGGCATTCCATTCCACCAGGCGGCCCTGCTCATCCACCATGCTCACGCCATCCGTCAGGTTGGCGATCAACTGGCGGTACTTTTCCTCGTTGTCGCGCAGCTGCTCCTCCGCCGCGCGGCGTTCGGTCAAATCCGTGATCACGGCAATGGCGCCGCGCACGCGGCTGGTGGGCGCGCCGGGGACGCCCGTGATCAACACTGGCACCGTCCCGCCGTCCCGCCGGCGCAGCCGGGTCTCGTAGGTGTTGCTGTGGCCGGCGCGGCGCAGGGTCATGGCGCCGGCCAGTTGATCGTGGTCGCCGGCCAGCGTGACCTCGAACGGCGAGCGGCCGATCAGTTCATCCGGCTGGCAGCCCAGCATAGCGGCGTAGGCGGGGTTCACATACTCAAAGCGCCCGTCGGCGTCCAGCACGGTCAGCCCCTGGCCCATGGTGTTCATGACCTGCAGGGCAAAATCGCGCTCTTGCTGGAGCGCCTGTTCCGCCCGCCGGCTGGCGGTGATATCGCGGCCATACACGTTCACATAGCCGGCCTCCGGCACCGCCACAAACAGACACGCGAAGCTGCGTTCGCCGGCGTCCACGATAATCTCCAGGCGCGTCCGCGTTTGGAGGGCTTGCGCGACCGGGGCCTGCCAGGCGGAGATGACATGATCCAGCGCGGACGTGGCGCTGCCCAGCGCCTGGATTAATTCCCGGCCGGCCTGGTTGGTGTAGATCACCACCCCGTCGGCGTCCAGCCGCAAGATGGGGGCCGGGCTCTCTTCCGGAAAGCGCGCCAGGGCCTGGATTTCCGCTTCAGCGTGTTTGCGTTCCAGCCGCCCGCGCGCCAGCGTCGCCAACAGCCGATTGATGGCGGCGGCCAGCGCCGCCACCTCGTCCTGGCCGGCCGCCGGGACACGTGCGGTCTCATCCGCGCCGGCCTCGATCTGGCTGACCGCCGCGCTCAACTGCCGCAGGCGGGTGAGCACCAGCCGGTTGAGGGTCCATAAGGTGAGCGCGCCCACCGCCACGCTCAAGAGGGCCAATCCGGCCAAGCCGAGCCACAGACCGCTGCCGGGGGCTGGGCCGGCGCCCGGCAGATAGATGACCCACAGCACCAGCGCCAAGGTCAAGGCCGAGAGGCTGGCGCCCAAAACCAGGATGAATTTTGTGAAGAGGCTCATGCGGAATATGTTGCGCCTATGCTGAGAAACTGGCCTACCCGGGCGGCCCGCCATACTTCAGTATATATGAGGCGGCGGCCGCCCGGACCGGGCCAGTTGGGCGGGGTGGATTGCGTCCGCTGTCGACGGGGAGCTGGGCCTATAATGAAACGCAGGAGACTCCCCATGGCGGATTATGATCTCGTGGTGATCGGCTCCGGGCCGGCCGGCGAAAAAGGGGCGGCCCAGGCGGCGTACTTTGGCAAGCGCGTGGCGCTGGTGGAGCGGGCGGACCACCTGGGCGGCGCCGCCATCAACACCGGCACCGTGCCGTCCAAGACTCTGCGCGAAACCGCCCTGTACTTTT
>JAGOBN010000148.1 GCA_017999235.1 Anaerolineales bacterium
CGCGGCCTCGCGCTGGACAGCCCGGCTGCGCGCCAGGGCCAGGCCAACCGAGTCGGCCATGCGCGCCAGCTGTTCTTCGTCGTACTCCCAGAACTCGGCCTGGCGCGGGCTGAGCACTTCCAGCACCCCCACCGCCCGGCCTTCGGCCAGGATGGGGGCGGCCACGCCCGACCGCGCCCAGTCCGGGCCGGGCGCGGCCGGGTCCGCAAAATCATCCCAGCGTTCCAGCCGGCGGGTCTGCCAGACGCGGGTGGTCGGCTCCCCGGCCGCCGGCTCCCCGGCCGCGGCCGGCGCGCCAACCGCGGCCCGCAGGCGCAAGCCGGCCGCCTCCGGCTCGGCCGCCGCCAGCCAGACGCGCACCCGCGCATAGCGCAGCCGGCGCGCGATGAGGGCCGCGATCTCGCCCAGCGCGGCATCCACATCCGGGATGTTGGAGAGCTGGTTGGCGATCTCGCGCAGCAGTTCAGCGCGGCGTTCGAGCAGCAGATAGCGGTGCGCCAGATAATAGTTGGAGGCCGCCAGCAGTATCAGCCAGGCCGGCGGCAGCAGCACCGCCGTCAGCGGGTAGCCGGCGGCGGCCCGCAGCAAGAGCAAGACCAGGCCGGCGGCGGCCGTCACCAGCGCGAAGGCCGGCAGGCCGCCGCGTTCGGAGAGATACAGCAGCGGGAAGAGGAAGAGCAGCCAGAGATAATCGGAGATCGGGCCGGCGCCCAACAGCCGGGTGGCCAGCGCCAGCCCGAGGGCGATCACCCCCACGCCCAGGCCGGCCCAGAGCAGGGCCTGGTCCGGGCGCGTCAGCCGCACCAGCCAGCCGGCTTCCCCGCGCAGCCACAGGCGTTCGGCGCGCCAGAACAGCACGAAGACGCAGGCCGCGCCGAGCATCATCAAGATCACCAGCCGGCGCCGGAAAGCGTCGTCCGCGAAGACATCGCGCACGATCAGGGCGATGATCAGGGTCACGCCCACCACGGCGACGGGATAGTAAAAGCGCAAGCCCAGGCGGAGCAGCCAGCGATGGGGGGCGGCAAAGGGGTCGGAAGCGCGCAGGCCGTAGCGGTATAACATGGGCACCTTCGGTCGGACGGACGCGCCGGGGAAGAGGCCGGCGCCCAGGAGTGATCCTACCGCAAGGGCCGGGGGCCGCGCCGGCCGGCCGGTGCCGCGGGCCGGCACGTTCGTGCCGCCGGGCCGGCGGGCGGGATGCAGGCCCGGCCAGAATGTGTTAAGATGGCGGCCGGATCACTTTTTTTGGAGGACTCCCCATGCCGATGGTTGAACGTGATCGTGAGATCAAGAAGCGCCGCAATCTGCGGGTCAAGGTGAAGGCGCTGAAAGCGCGGCTGCTGACCGAGCGCGACTCCAAGGTCCGCGCCCGCCTGGCGACGCGCTTGAAGAAGATCGCCCCGCACGCGCAGCTGCCCGAGAAATAGGCGCCGCTTCCGACACACGGCACCCGCCCGGGAGGCCGCCGGCGCTCAACGCCGGTCCGGCCTCCTGTGTTTTTAACCCAGCCAGCGCGCGGCCAGCAGCCCGGCGGAGTAGAGCAGGGCGTACAGCAGGGCCAATTGGCCGGTGCCGCCCAGGGCCGCATTCAGGGGCCGGCCGGAGACGGCGAAGACCACGCGCACCCATTGGGCGGCGCGCGGCAAAGAGACCCAGGTGAGCAGCACGCCGGCCGGCCCCTGCCCGCTGGCCCAGATCAGCAGCGGCGCCAGATACGCGGCCGCGATCAACAGCAGGTATTCCCAGCGCGCGCCGGCCGCCCCCAGGCGCACGGCCAGCGTGCGTTTGCCGGCGGCGCGGTCGGTCTCCACATCGCGCAAGTTGTTGACCACGATAATGGCGGTGACCAGAAACCCGAGCGGGGCGGCCGTCCACCAGGCCAGGGCGCTCACCGCGCCGGCCTGGACAAAATAGGTGCCGGCCACGGCCGCCAGGCCAAAAAACAGAAAGACAAACACCTCGCCCAGGCCGTGATAGCCAAAGGGGAAGGGGCCGCCGGTGTAGGCGATGGCGGCCAGGATGGCCGTCAGGCCGATGGCGATGATGGGCCAGCCGCCCACCCAGGCCAGATACCCGCCCAGCAGGGTCGCCAGGCCAAACGTCACCCACATGCCGGTCAGCACCTGGCGCGGCGTCAGCAGGCCGGCGGCCGTCACGCGCAGCGGGCCGAGGCGCGCCTGGGTGTCCGCGCCCTTCTGGAAGTCAAAGACGTCATTGGCCAGGTTGGCCCCGATCTGGAGCAGGAGCGCGCCGCCCAGCGCGGCCAGCGCCGGGCCCGGCTGGAAGACGCCGTCAAAAGCCGCCAGCGCGGCGCCGGCCAGGACGGGCGCGGCGGCGGCCGGCAAGGTGCGCGGCCGCGCGGCCAGCAGCCAGACCTGCCACGGGCTGGGGGAGGACGGTGAGGTGGGCATAGGGTTTCCTGTGGGTTAAGCGCGCAAAAGTATACCCAAACTTGCCCTGGCTTGTCACCTCGTCTACAATCGCGGTCTTCCCGCCCATTCAATCTGAAAGGTGCGTATGGCCTTCCTCAAATCGGTCAAACCCCTGCATTATCTGCTCTTGGCCGTTCCGTTGGCCGCGCTCAGCGGCGCCTCCGGATGGGGCGCCGTGCTCACGTTTGGGCTGGCGTGCGTGGCCCTGATCCCGCTGGCCGGCCTGATCGGCGAGGCCACCGAGGCGCTGGCCGTCGTCACCGGCCCCAAGATCGGCGGCCTGCTCAACGCCACGCTGGGCAACGCCGCGGAACTGATCATCACCATTGTGGCCATCCGCGCCGGCCTGTTGGACCTGGTGAAGGCTTCCATCACCGGCTCCATCCTCGGCAACCTGCTGCTGGTGATGGGCGCCAGCCTGCTCTTCGGTGGGCTGAAACATGGCCGGCAGACGTTCAACCGCTCGAACGTCGGCACCAACGCCACGCTGCTGGTCCTGGCCACCATCGCTTTGGCCGTGCCTTCGCTGTTCAATCACACCTTGGCCGGAGAGGAACTCTCGCCGATCATCGCCGAGAACATCAGCATGGGCGTGGCGATCGTGATGATCGTGGTGTATGCCTTGGGCTTGATCTACACCTTGCGCGGTCATACCGGTTCCGCCCTGGAGCACGCTGGCGGCGCGTCGAGCGAAGCCCCGCACTGGTCGGTGCGGACCAGCAGCATCGTGCTGGTCCTGGCCACGCTCGCCACCGTCTGGATGAGCGAGACCCTGGTGCATGAGGTGGAAGAGGTGACCGCCTCGCTGGGCCTCAGCGAGTTCTTTATCGGCTTGATCCTGATCCCGCTCATCGGCAACGTAGCCGAGCATCTGGTGGCGGTGCAAGTGGCCATCAAGAACCAAATGGACCTCAGCCTGGAGATCGCGCTCGGGTCCAGCCTGCAGATCGCCATCTTTGTGGCGCCGGTGCTGGTCTTTGTGGCGCTCGGCTTCGGCCAGTATCTCAACCTGGTCTTCAACCAGTTTGAGGTGGTGGCCCTGATCGCGGCCGTGCTGGTGGCCAACCTGGTGGCCGCCGACGGCGAGACCAACTGGCTGGAAGGCGCGCAATTGATCGCGGTGTATATCGTGCTGGGCGTGGCGTTCTACTTCATCCCCGCCTAAGGCCGTGTTTTATGTTCGCGCGTGACAAGCGGCGTGAGGCTGTTATAATTTGCGCGCTCAATCACAGGAGAGGCTTTCATGCAGTTACGGGATTACCTTGATCTGGCTCAAATCGTCGTCTCCGTCGGCTTGGTGCTGGCGATCGTCCTGCAATCCAAGTCGGCCGGCCTCGGCGGCCTGACCGGCGGCGATACGGGCGGCGTTTTTCGCGCCCGCCGCGGCGTCGAAAAGACGTTGTTCAACATCACCATTGGCCTGTCGGTCGTGTTTTTCGTGATCGCCGTCGCCAACGTGATGGTGGCGCGCTAAGTTATCTTCGCCATACGCGCGACGGAGGACGGCGAGGCTGGACGACAAGCGCGTCCGGCCTGACGCCGTCCTCTGTTGTTTGTACCGCCTATGAAACATCTCCGCTGGCAAGCGCTGATCGCGCTGCTGGGTCTGCTCCTGGCCGTCGGCCTGTTATCCGGGCAGAGCCGGGAGGTGATCATCTCCGAGGTGCCGGTGGCCGGCACCGGCACGTACCGCGAGGCCCTGATTGGGGCGCCGCGGGCTTTGAACCCGCTGCTGGATGTGTTCAACCCCGTGGACCGCGATCTCGACCGCCTGATCTTTAGCGGGCTGACGCACTTTGACGCGCAGGGCCGGCCGGTGGACGATCTGGCGAACTGGTTCTTGTCCTCGGACGAGCGCACCTACACCTTCATCCTCAAGCCCAACCTGACCTGGCATGACGGCGCGCCGCTGACCGCCGAGGACGTGGCCTTTACGGTGCAGGTGCTGCAAAACCCCACCGCGCCCGGCCTGGCCGACCTGAAGCAGCTCTGGCAGGCGGTGAGCGTGGCCGTCACCGGCACCCAGACCATCGCCTTCACCCTGCCTGAGCCGTTTGCGCCCTTCTTGGATTTCACCGATTTCGGCGTGCTGCCCAAGCACCTGTTGGCCGACGTGCCGCCGGCGCAGATGGCGCAGGCCGCTTTCAACCTCCAGCCGGTGGGCTCCGGACCATTCCGCTTTGTGGGCTGGCAGGCGGCGGCCGGCCAGGTGACGGGCGTCACGCTGGCGGCCTATGAGCGCTATCACGGCGTCAAACCCATCCTGGGACAGATCGAATTCCGGTTTTACCCGAATGGCGCGGCGGCCCTGGCCGCCTATGAAGCCGGGGAGGTATTGGGCGTGGCCGGGCTGAGCGGCGCGGAAGTCGCGCCGGCCCTGCGGCTTCCGGACCTGCGGGTGTACTCGGCCATCGAGCCGGAATACACGCTGATCTTCCTCAACCTGCGCGATGAGACCCTGCCGTTCTTCAAGGACAAGAAAGTGCGCCAGGCGCTGGCGCTGGGCTTGAACCGCTCGGCCATGGTGAGCGATATTCTGAACGGCCAGGCCGTGCCGGCCAACTCGCCCATCGTGCCGGGCTCCTGGGCCTATAACGCCGGACTGCCGCCCGCGCGCTATGACCCGGCCGCCGCCGCCGCGCTGCTGGACAGCGCCGGCTGGGTGGTGCCGCCGGACGCGCTGGCCGGCACGCCCGATTACGTCCGGCAAAAGGACGGCGTGACCCTGGCCTTTACGATGACGGTGGCCGATGACGCCACCCACCGCCAGCTCGCGGCGGCGGCCCAGCAGACCTGGGCCGGCCTCGGCCTGCGGGTGGAGATTGATCCGGTGGCGCCGGCCGCGCTGCGCAGCCAAGCTTTGGAGCCGCGCGCTTATCAGGCGCTGCTGGCGGATTTCAGCCTGGCCGGCAACCCGGACCCGGACCCGTATCCGCTCTGGCACCAGACCCAGGTGGAGAGCGGCCAGAACTACGGCGGCTGGGATGACCGCATCGCCAGCCAGGTGCTGGAACAGGCCCGCATCACCGCCGACATCGGCCAGCGGGCGCGGCTGTACCAGACCTTCCAAACGCGCTTTATGGATCAGACGCCGGCCTTGCTGTTGTATTACCCGGTCTACAGCTATGGCGTGGACGCGCAAGTGGGCGGGGTCCAGCTCGGCCCGCTGACCGACCCCAGCGACCGCTTCGCGTCGCTCAGCGCCTGGTCGCTCGTCACCCGCCGGGTGGTGATCGAACAAACCACGCCCACACCGTAACGGGAGCCGTGCCCATGGCCGAGACCTCCGCCCACTTTCGAGTCCGGGTGACCAAAGATTACACGGTCTTCTGCGCCGGCCACTTCATCACCTACGAGGGCGATAAGTGCGAGAGCCTGCACGGCCACAACTACCGGGCCGCCGCCAGCGTGGAGGGCGCGCTGGGCGAAGACCACTATGTATATGATTTCACGCGGCTCAAGAAGCAGCTGCGCGCCATCTGTGACCGGCTGGATCACAAGATGCTCCTGCCCCTGCACAACCCCCGGCTGACCGTGGCCGCCGGCGACGCCGAAGTCACCGTCCACTACGGGGCCAAGCGTTACATCTTCCCGCGTTCGGATGCCGTGCTGCTGCCCATCCCCAACACCACCGCCGAAATGCTGGCCGAGTGGATCCTGGGCGAGCTGGCGGAGGGGCTGCAGCCGGCCGCCGCGCCGGGCGTGCGCGCCGTGGAGGTTGAAGTGGAAGAGTCCTTCGGTCAGGCGGCCGTGTGCCGGCGTACGTTCTAACCCGGACGGCGCATGGCCACGGTCTATCTCGGCTTAGGCACCAATCTGGGCGACCGCGCCGGAAATCTGCGGCAGGCCCTGGCCGCGCTCGCCCCGCAGCTCACGGTCACGCGCCTCTCCACGTGCTATGAGAGCGAGCCGGCCTACGTCCTCGATCAACCCCGCTTCTACAACATAGCCGCGCAGGCCGAGACCGCCCTAACGCCTCTGGACGTCCTGCGCCACCTCAAACGCCTGGAAGCCGAGCTGGGCCGCGTCGCCAGCCGGCGCTTTGGGCCGCGCCTCATCGACCTGGACCTGCTGCTCTACGACGCGGTGGTGCTGGATACCCCCGAGCTCACCCTGCCGCATCCGCGCCTGGCGGAGCGCGCCTTTGTGCTGGTGCCGCTGGCGGAGATTGCGCCGGCCGTGGTGCCGCCGGGGCAGGGCTGGACCCTGGCACAGCTGCGCGACCACCTGGGCGCGACCGCCAGTATGCTCTGGCCGGTGGAGATTCAACTGACATGACCCCGCTGACTTTAGGCGCGACGACGCTGGCCTGGGGCCGGCAGACGTACGTGATGGGCATCGTCAACGCCACGCCCGATTCGTTTTCGGGTGATGGTTTAGCGCGCGGCGGCGATTGGGTGGCGGCGGCCGTGGCCCAGGGCGAGGCCCAGGCGGCGGCCGGCGCGCATCTCCTGGATGTGGGCGGGGAATCCACCCGGCCGGGCAGCGCGCCCACGCCGCTGGCGGAGGAGCTGGCACGCGTGATCCCGGTGATCAAGGCATTGGCTCAGCGCGTGGCCGTGCCGATCTCCGTGGACACTTACAAAGCCGAGGTGGCGCGCCAGGCCGTGGCAGCCGGCGCCACCCTCATCAACGACGTGTGGGGGCTGCGGATGGACCCCGAGCTGGCGCGCGTGGCGGCCGAGTCGGGCGCCGGCGTGGTGCTGATGCACAACCGCAGCCAGCCCAAGGACGCCGTCCAGGAAGCGCGGCTGGGCGGCCGCTATGTGGGCGTCCAGTACGCGGATCTGTTCGCGGACATCCGCCGCGAACTGCGGGCGAGCGTGGATCTGGCGCTGGCGGCCGGCGTGGACCCGGCGCGGATCATCCTCGATCCCGGCATTGGCTTTGGCAAGACCGTCGAGCAGAACCTGGCGCTGGTGCGCGGCTTCGGGGAATTCCGGGCGTTGGGCTACCCGCTGCTGGCCGGCCCGTCGCGCAAATCCTTCATCGGGTACACGCTTAACCTGCCGCCCGACCAGCGGGCGGAAGGCACCGCCGCCGTGGTGGCGCTGTGCATCCAGCAGGGCGCGGATATCGTGCGCGTCCATGATGTGGCCCTGATCAGCCGCGTGGCGCGCATGGCCGACGCCGTGGTGCGCGCGGCCCCGGCCGGCCCGGCGTGAAGCCGCCGGCCGCCAGCCGCCGCGTGGTCATCACGGGCCTGGGCCTGATCAGCCCGGTGGGCCTGGACGTGCCGGCCGCTTGGGCGAACGTGCTGGCCGGCCGCTCGGGGGTCCGCGCCCTCACCCTCTTTGACACCGCCGCCTTCCGCGTCAAGATCGCGGGCGAGGCCTGGGGCTTCAACCCCACCGACCACCTGACCGCCAAAGAAGCGCGCCGCGCCGACCGCAACGTGCAGTTTGCGCTGGCGGCCGCGCGCCAGGCGCTGACCCACGCGCGGCTGGCGATCACCGCCGCCAACGCCGACGACATCGGCGTGCTGATCGGCAGCGGCGCCGCCGGCATCTGGACCTACACCGCCCAGCAGAAAATCATGGACGAGCACGGCCCCAGCCGGCTCAGCCCGTTGTTGATCACCATGATCACGGTGGATTCGGCCGCGGTGCAGGTGAGCATCCAGACCGGCGCCCGCGGCCCCAACTTTGGTTTGGCGGCGGCGTGCGCCACGGGCGGGGATGCCCTGGGCGAAGCTTATGAG
>JAGOBN010000149.1 GCA_017999235.1 Anaerolineales bacterium
CAGCGCCACCAGGCGCGGGCAGCGCCGCAGCTGTTCCCAGCTGATGCCCACGGCGCAGCCGGTGTACGCGTCATCCACCGGTCGGCCGGCGGCGTCAAAGTAGTGGCCGCAGATTTCCCCCACGGCACCGGCCGCTTCCAATTGCGCCAGCTGGGCGGCGCTCAGCAGCTGGCTGGCTTCCAACGGCGAGCCGCGCACCGGCCCAATCCCCACCAGCGCCACATCCAGGCGGTCATACTGGGCCACCACCTCTCCAATCCCGGGTGCGCGCCGCAAGGCGGCGGCCACCGCCTTATCCTCCACCTGGGCCGGGGCGTTGAGGTAAAAACTGGCGCCGGCGTAGGCCTCGGCCATCGCGCGCGTGATCTCGGACGTGCGGCTCGGGACCGGCTGCGGCCCGTATTCCCCCAGCAGCTGCACCACCTGGATCTGACGCGGCGTGGCGAAGGGGTGGAGCGCTTCGGCCAGCGCGGCCAAGGTCCGCCCGCGCCCGATGCCCACCACCGCGCCGGGCTGGATCAGCGCGTCGAGGTGCGGCGCGGCCACCCGTCCCAAATAGCGGCGCGCGGCGTCTTCATCGGCCAGGTCCGCCGGCTGGCTGACCACCACCACCTCGGCCAGGCCGCCGTTTTGACGCAGGGCTGCCTCCAGCGCGCCGTGCCGGGCGTGCGGCCGGATGATCTGGATGCGGACCACGCCGGCCTCCCGCGCCCGGCTGAGCAGGCGCGAGACGGTGGCGGTGGAGAGCTTCAACTTTTTGGCGATCTGGGATTGCGTGCGGTTTTTCAGATAGTAGTCTTCGGCCACTTGCGCCAGCACTTCCAGATCAGGGCGGGCGGGGTCGGTTTCTTTGGCGGCCATTGTGCGATCCTTGGCTATTGACAAACAGCGGCCCTGGAATATAATGCAAATATATACAGCATTATGAAATAATTTGCAACACCCAAATAACCTGGACGGCGATCATGAACACTGCGCGGATCACTCAAGCATTGCGGACGGTCTCCGATACAGCCAGCGTCACCATTGGCAGCGGGGTGCTGGCCTCGGCTGGCGCGCTCTTCAACCAGACCTTCGGCCAGCGGCCGGCGGTGGTGGTGGCGGATGAAAACACCTTCGCGGCGGCCGGCCGCGCCGTGCACGCGGCGTTAGCGGCCGCGCTCGGAACGGTGGAGACACCATATATTTTCCCCGGCCCGCCCGTCCTGCACGCGGATTTCGAGCAGGTGCTGGCGCTGGAGGCGGCGCTGCGCGCGCATGACGCCCTCCCGGTGGCGGTGGGGGCGGGCACCGTGAACGATATTGCCAAACTGGCCGCGCACCGCTGCGGCCGGCCGTACATGGTGGTGGCCACCGCCGCCTCGATGGACGGGTACACGGCCTTCGGGGCCTCCATCACCAAAGACAGCTACAAGCAGACCATGGCCTGCCCGGCGCCGCGCGCGGTGCTGGCGGATACCCAGGTGCTGGTGAACGCGCCGGCGCGGATGACGGCCTCCGGCTACGCCGATCTGCTGGGCAAGGTGACGGCCGGCGCGGATTGGCTGGTGGCGGACGCGCTGGGGGTTGAGCCGCTGCATCCCGCGGCGTGGGCCTTGATCCAGGATGCGCTGCGCGCCTGGATTGCGCGGCCGGCGGCGCTGGCGGCCGGCGACGAGTCGGCGATGAGTGATTTGATCGAAGGCCTGATCATGGCCGGCCTGGCTATGCAGATGGCGCAGTCCTCGCGGCCGGCCTCCGGCGGCGAGCACCTCTTCAGCCACTTGTGGGAGATGGAAGGCCTCGGGCAGGCTCAAGTCCCGCCGCTTTCGCACGGCTTCAAAGTCGGGGTGGGGTCCATCGCGTGCGCGGCGCTGTACGAGCAGGTGCTGGCGCGCGATCTCGGCGCCTTGCCCATAGCGGCGCTGGCCGCGGCCTGGCCGGACCGCGCCGCCCTCGAAGCAGAGGTGGCGCGCGCGCACACGGTCCCCGGCCTGCGCGCCGCCGCCGTGGCGGAGAGCCTGGCCAAATATGTGGATGGCGCGCAGCTGACGGCGCGGCTGACCGACCTGCAAGCGCGCTGGCCGGCCCTGCGCGCGCGGCTGGCCGGGCAGCTGCTGCCGGCCGCGCAGCTGAGGGAGTGGCTGCAAGCCGCCGGCTGCCCGGTGAGCCCGGACGCCATCGGGCTGAGCGGGGCGGCGTTTAAGGATACCTACCGGCGGGCGCGCCAGATCCGCCGGCGCTACACGGTGCTGGATTTGGCGGCGGAGACCGGGGTTTTAACCGCCAGCGTGGACGCCTTGTTCGCGCCGGCCGGCTTCTGGGGGCAGGGAGCGTAACCCATGATTCAAGCGTATCTGTTCGATCTGGACGGCACGATCTATCTGGGCGACACCCTGCTGCCCGGCGCGGCCGAGACCATCGCGGCGCTGCGCGCGGCCGGCCGGCGGACGATCTTCCTCTCCAACAACCCCACCAAGACGCGCGCGCAGTACACGGCCAAGCTCGATCATTTGGGGATCCCCACGCCCATTGACGACATCGTCAACTCCTCCAGCGTGATGGTGCAATGGCTGCTGCGCGAAGCGCCGGCGGCGCGGCTGTTTGTGGTCGGCGAAACGCCGCTGCAGGACGAGCTGCGCGCGGCCGGCTTTACGCTCACCGAGCGCGCCGGCGAGATCGACTTCGTGGTGGCGTCCTTTGACCGCACCTTCACCTATCACAAACTCCAAGTGGCTTTCGACGCGGTCCGCGCCGGCGCGCGCCTGGTGGCCACCAACCCGGATAAGTTCTGCCCGGTGCCGGGCGGCGGCGAGCCGGACTGCGCCGCCATCATCGCCGCCATCGAAGCCTGCACCGGCGCCAAGTGTGATCCCGTGGTCGGCAAACCCTCGCCGATCATGGTGCGGACCATCGGCGCTCTGCTGGGCCTGCCGCCGGCCGCGTGCATGATGGTGGGCGACCGGCTGGAGACGGATATGGCCATGGGGATCGCGGCCGGCATGGCCACCGGCCTGGTGCTGACCGGGGACGCCAACCGCGAACGGCTGGCCGCCTCCGGCCTGCAGCCAACCTATGTCTGGGAACGCATCGACGAACTGCTGCTCACGGCCGGTTTGAGCGCCGGCCCCGCCGCCCACTAAAGGAGAACCGCCATGACCATCCGCTTAGCGCTCGGGGCCGATTCGGCCGGCACCGCCCTCAAGAACCTGCTGCGCGAAAAGCTCAAAAAGGACGCGCGGGTGGCGGTGCGCGATTTTGGTGATGTGGGCGATGAAGTGGCTTACCCGCACGTGGGGCTGGCGGTGGCGGAGGCGGTGGCGCGCGGCGAAGCTGACCGCGCCATTCTGATCTGCGGCACCGGCATCGGCATGGCGATCTCCGCCAACAAGGTGCCGGGCATCCGCGCCACCGTCGCCCACGACTCATATTCGGTGGAGCGTTCGGTCCTCTCCAACAACTGCCAGATCCTGACGCTGGGCGCGCGCGTCATCGGCCCGGAACTGGCGCTCCGGCTGGCGCAGGAGTGGCTGGGCTACACGTTTGATGAGGCCTCGGCGTCCGCGCCCAAGGTGGCCGTGATCACGGCCTACGAACAGCGCTCGCCGGCCGGGGAGGCGCCGGCGTCCACGTGCTAACGGCCGGTTAGGGCAGATACGGGCTGAAGTATTCCTGGAAGACCGCGAACGGCTGGCCGCCGATAAGCGGGTTGCCGTTGATGACAAAGGACGGGGTGCTGCGCACACCCAGCGACTGCGCGAAGGCGACTTCGGTTTGCACCAGCTCGGTGTGCTGGCCGCTGTCTAAGCAGGCGTCAAAGCTCTGGCGGTCCAGCGGCAGCTGGTCCGCCAGCTGTTTTAAAATGTCCTTGCTGAAAGCGCCCTGATTCTCGCCATGCTGATTGGCAAACAGCAGGTCGTGGTATTCCCAGAACAGCCCCTGGTCGTTGGCGCACTCGCTGGCCTCGGCGGCCCAGAAAGATTCCTGGCCCAGAAACGCAAAGTGGATGTAGCCCACGCGCACCTGGCCGGCCGTCACGTACTGTTGGTCAATCTGGCGACCCGCGCCAGCGGCATATTGCCCGCAGTACGGTCACTGAAAGTCGCTGAACTCGATCAGCGTAATCGGCGCGGCGGGGTTGCCCCGGAACAGGCGGGTGTTGGCGGCCACGTAACTCATCAGCTCGGCGCGCTGGGTGGCGCTCAGGGCCGGCACCGCCGAGGGCGAGGCGGCCGCGGCCGGCGCGGCGGCGGGGGGCGTGGCGCTGGGGGTCGGCGCGAACAGGGCCGTCACCAGCGGCCGGCCCGTGTAGCCCAAAATCAGGCCCAGGCCAAGCATCAAACCGGAGACGGCGGCCAGCACCGAAGCGGGGACCGTGCTGGCGGGTGGAGCGGGAGAGGTGAGGTTGGGATCGGTTGACATTGCCGGCTATTTTAGCACCGGGCTGGGACCGGCCTCCGCACAGTCAGCCTGGGTCCACCGGGATAGCCCCAGACACACAGAGTCACGGAGAAAGGCTCTGTGACCTATGTGTCTGGGGTTGAAATCTAGCTCTGGGCCGGTGCCGGGCCTGGCGGCCTGATCCGAGGCCTAAAGCCGGCCGGCCTCAGAACGCGGCCACGGCGGGCGCTTGTTCGGTGAAGATCTCGAAGAAGGCGTGCATCCCCACTTGTTCCAGCGCCGCCGCCACGCGCGGCTGCGGGCTGAGCAGTTTGACGTGCTGCTGTTTGCCGGCGTCTTGCGCGTCGGATAACGCGCGGATGGCCCGCCACCCCTGGACATCCGGGTCCGGGGTGACGCCGCGGAACAGCAGCGCGATGGTGTGCATGGCCACCAGGCCCGCGCTGCTGCTGAACGGCACGGCGCTCAGGTCCAGCAGGAGATCGCGCTGGCCGGCCTGATACAGCGCCTGCGCCCGCTCGATCACGTCCCGGTAGTTGGAGCCATCCAGATCGCCCTGCAGCCGCAGTATGGCCACCGGCACGCGCGCGTTGACTTGGTCCACTGTGATGTGCATAGGTCCTTGCTCCTGAGAATTAAACAGCCGCTGACAGGTGTTTGAGCAGCGTGAGCTCATTGCCCCCTTGCGGGGGAATGCGATAACTGACGGCGTCCATCAGCCGGCGCACCAGATAAACGCCCAGACCCCCGATCGGCCGTTCCTCCAGCGGACGGGAGAGATCCGGGTCCGGCAGCTGCAGGGGGTCAAACGAGGGGGCGGCATCCCGCACGCGCACCACAATCGCGGCGCCGGCGCGCTCCACTTCCACCGTGACCGCGCCGGCCCGGCCCGCGTAGCCATGCTCGACCACGTTGGTGACGCACTCATCCACCGCCAGGACGAAGTCATCGGCCATCGCCTCCGGCGCTCCCAGGGCCTGCACCGCCTCGGCCACAAACGCGCGCACCTGGCTCAGGTGGGTCAATTCAGCCTGGGGATAAGAGAGAGCAACCACGCGCCATCCTGAGAGTGGGGCCGGCGTCACCGGTTCGGGTATCAAACAGTGCAAGTATACCGGACTTGCATAGTCCAGAAAACCAAACCCGCGGGCTGGCCGAGTAAAATAATGGTCATCACCCCTCCGCTCTCAGGAAACCAGCATGAAAATTGGATATATCGGTCTCGGCAACATGGGCGGCCCGATGGCCACGAATCTGGCCAAGGCGGGCTGCGATGTGACGGTCTATGATTTGGAGCCGGCCAAAATTGACCGCGTGACGGCGTGCGGGGCCAAAGCCGGAGCTTCCGGCGCCGCCGTGGCCGAGCACGCCGACCTGCTCTTTACGTCGTTCCCGGAGCCGCGGCATGTGGCCGCGATTGTCCCGGCCCTGATTGAGGTGATGCCGGCCGGCGCGGTGTGGATTGATTTGACCACCAATGACCGCGGCCTGCTGGAGCAATTGGCGCGGCAGGCCGGCGCCCGTCAGGTGGCGGTGGTCGAGGCCCCGGTGACCGGCGCGGTGGATGGCGCCCGGCTGGGCAAGCTGACCTTCTTTGCGGGCGGCGATCCGGCGGCGATCGAGCGGGTGCGCCCGTATTTTGAGATCATGGGCAAGGTCGTGGTGTGCGGCCCGCTGGGAACCGGCAACGTTGTCAAGCTGATTACCAATCAGGTGTGGTTTATCAATGCCGCCGCCATCGGCGAGAGCCTGGTGCTGGGCAAAAAAACGGGTGTGGACCTGCTGGTGTTGTGGGACGCGCTCAAGAACAGCGTGGGCGATACCTTTGTGGTGCGCCACGACGTCCCCTCCATCTTCGATGGGCATTATGATCCGTCTTTCACCCTGGATCTGTGCTGCAAGGACCTGCGCCTGATCAAGGAGCTGGGGGAGCAAACCCAAACGCCGATGGACCTGACCCTGCTGGCGCGCGCGAAATTCGAGGCCGCCCGCACCGCCTTTGGCGGCGGCGCGGCCGAGCTGCTGGTCTGCAAACTGATCGAGGACGCCAGCGGGACCGATCTGCGCGTGGCCGGCCCGTGGACCAAACATTGGGAAGTCTAACGAGCGGGCCGCCGGCCGGCCCAGCCCCAGCCCGGGGCGGCGGATGGGCCGCGCAGTATAATCGCTTCCGTCAACCCGGACTCTTTCAAGCTCGCCACCCAAGCCTGTGCAAGCCAGCGCTCCCAACTCACCTCCCGCCGCCTCCAACTGGGAGAGTTCACCCGCCGCCGAACATCTCGTCGGCCAGGTGCCGCTCTTTGCGGCGCTGCCGGCGGGCGAGATTCGGCTGTTGACTCAGGCGCTGCGCCCGGTGGAGTTTGCCGCCGACACCCTGTTGTTTCGCGAGGGCGAGCACGGCGACCGGTTCTATGTGGTCATCGCCGGCCAGGTGGAGATCATCAAAGCGCTCGGCACTCCGGAGCGCAGCCTGCTGGGGGTGCGCGGCCCGGGCGAGTACATCGGCGAGATGAGCCTGCTCAACCCGGCCGGCCGGCGGACCGCCAGCGCGCGCGCCCGCACCCCGGCGCGCCTGCTGGAGATGACGCGCGCCGACTTTGACGCCCTGCTGGTCCGGCAGCCGACCCTGGCATACGCCATGGTGCGCGTGCTGAGCGAGCGCCTCAACGACGCCAACACCAACATTGTCCAAGCGCTGCAGGCCAAGAATCAGCAGCTGAGCGCCGCGTATGAAGCCCTGCAGACGGCGTACACGCAGTTGGTGGAGAAGGAAAAACTGGAACACGAGCTGCAGGTGGCGCGGGAGGTGCAGGCCGGCCTGCTGCCGCGCCGCCTGCCGCAGTGGCCGGGCTGGGAGTTCGCCGCCGCCTGGCAGCCGGCGCGCGAGGTCAGCGGCGATTTCTATGATTTCTTCCCGGTGGCGTCCGGCCGCCTGGAGGCCGGCGGGCTGGTGATCGCCGATGTCTCCGGCAAGGGCATGCCGGCCGCGCTCTTCATGGCCATGGCCCGCAGCACCCTGCGCGGCAGTGTCAGCGGCGCCGCCTCGCCGGCCGCGGCGCTCTCCCTGGCCAACCGCCTGATCCACGCCGATTCAGCCCAGGGCAGCATGTTTGTCACCCTGTTTTACGCCGAGCTTGACCCGGCGGGCGGCCGGCTCACCTACGTCAACGCCGGCCATACCCCGCCCTGGCTGTATCACGCCGCCGCCGACACCTGGCATGAACTGCCGCGCACCGGGCCGGCGCTGGGCCTGTTCCTGGGGGCTCCCTATCAGCAGGTGACGCTGACCCTGGAGCCGGGCGACAGCCTGGTCCTCTATACCGACGGCTTGACCGACGCGACGAACCCCTCCGGCGCCCGCTATGACGCCGCAGCGGCACGGGCGGTGCTCCACACCCACCGGCGCGCCGCGGCTCCGGTCCTGGCGGCCGCGTTGGAGGCCGCCGTGGAAGATTTCCGCGCCGGCCAACCGCTCTATGATGACATCACCTTGGTGGTGATAAAACGGGTTTAATCCGGGCGGGCGGTTCAGCGGCGGATCTGGATTAGCGCACATGAAAGGCCGCGCGCGATGACAACCAAAGACCACTGGGACAACATCTACACCACTAAGCCGCCGACGCAGGTGAGCTGGTACCAGGCCCACGCGCGCCTCTCGCTGGAGTTCATCCAGCGCGCCGGCCTGGCCCCCGGCGACCCGATTATCGATGTGGGCGGCGGCGCGTCCA
>JAGOBN010000150.1 GCA_017999235.1 Anaerolineales bacterium
CACCAGCGGGGCGCTGACGCGCCTGCTGTATGAGATGGACGGCATCGAGGACAAGCCCTGGCTCGAACGCCTGCGCGACCGCTGGTTCCAGTTCATCGGCAAAGAGGCGCCCAAGCGCACCTGGCACGTGCTCTTCATGGGCTCCACCAACCGCCCGGATGTGCTGGACCCGGCGCTGCTGCGCCCCGGCCGCTTTGATCAGAAGATCAACGTGGACCCGCCGGATAAGGCCGGCCGGCGCGAAGTGATCCGGGGCTACCTTACCAAAATCAAGCACGATGACACGGTGGATATCGAGGCCATCGTCGAGGACACCCCGCACACCACGCCGGCCCAGATCGCGGCCGCCATCACCAAAGACGCCGTCCGCATCGCGCTCTTCAAGGGCCGCGACCGCATCGGCCAGCGCGATATTGATCAGGCGCTCCAGGAACAGTTCCTGGGCATCGAGCAGCCGATTGAGGAGATGGACCCGGAGCAGCGCCGGCAAGTGGCCTACCACGAGGCCGGCCACGCCGTGGCCCAGCACTACCTGATGCCGGATCAACGCATCGTGCGCGTCAGCATTGTGCGGCGCGGCGGCGCGTATGGCTACATGCTGCCGGTGGACCGCATTGAGGTCTATGTGGAGCCGCTGCGCCGCATCGCGGCCGATATCATGGTCTCGATGGCCGGCCATGTGGCCGTCAAGCTGGCCACCGGTGAATATTGGACCGGCGCCTATGGCGACAACCGCCAGATCCGGCGCGGCATCTGGCGCTTGTACACGCTCGGCTACTTTGGCCCGCCCGTGCTCAGCGCGGACGGGGGCGCCGGCGTCCCGCCCAGCGCCGCGCCGCTGATCGAGCGCTTTTGGCGGACGCTGGAGGAGCAGACCGAGAACCTGCTGCGCCAGCATTACGACGAACTGGAAGGCATCGCCCAGCTGCTTTTGGAAAAGAGCGACCTCTCGCATGATGATGTGATGCCACTGCTGGGCGATAACGGCTGGCGGCCCACCGGGTCGATCGTCGGGCGGCGGGAGCCGGCGCAGTTGCCGGCGGCGGTCAAGCTGCCGCTGCCCGCGCCCGGGGAGGCGGCCGAGCCGGAGCCGGTGGTGAGCGAACCTGCGCCGGTTACCGCCGCGGTGGTGGAGCCAGTCCCGGACGTCCCGGCCCGCAAGCGGATGATCCGGCCGCCCCGGCCGGAAGATCTGGCCCGCCGGCCGGCCCCGGAGCCGGAGCCGGCCAAGGCCGAAAAAGCCGACGAGAAAAAAGAGTAGCCGCGTTAAACCACAACGCCGCTGGCTTGCGACCAGCGGCGTTTTTTGTTGGGAGCGCGGTCAAAGCGGCGGAGGGGCTATTTCCACGACCACACGCCCACCCAGCCGGCGGCAATGAAGCGCGGCTCCAGCGTGCCGGAGGCCGGCACGATAAAGATGCCGGGCGTGCCGTCCCCGGCATAGGCCGAGACCACCAGGTTTTGGCTGTCTGGGCTCCAGATGGTCAGCGATTGGTGGTATTGGTCAAAGAAAGGCAGCAGCTGCAAGAAGCGCTCGGTCGGCTGGAAGCGCGCCAGCCGGCGCGTCTCCCCGGTGGCGGCGTCCATCAATTTGAGCGCCCAAATCACCTGCGCGGTCTCCGGGCCGGCGTCTGCCTGCGGCGTGGCCTCCGGCTCGGTCACCGTCTCGACGACCAGATACGCCAACCAGCGGTTGTCCGGGGACCAGAAGAAGCCGTAAGCCTCCTCTTCCACGGTGACCGGCGCCTGTTGCCCGGCGGGGTCCACCACCGTGATCGGGCCGGCCAATTCCGGGCTGCTGATATAAGCCACGCGCCGGCCATCCGGGCTCCAGGCAAAGGCGATATCCGCCGGGAACTCGGCCACCGAGCGGGCGTTGGCGCCCGCGCGGTCAGCCAGGAACAGCGTGGGCTGGCCGGCCGCGGTCTGGCTGGCGTACAAGATCTGCTGGCCGTCCGGCGAATAGGCCGGCGCTTTGAAGGCCGTGGGCGCGGCGGCCAGGCCGCGCTCGACCACGCTGGCGCCCAGATCCAGAAAGGCCAGCCGGCCGCCGGCCCCGTTGGCGTGGATGAACACGGATTGGCTGTCCGGCGCCCAGGTCCAGTAGAAGGGCGCGCCAGCATCCAGAACTTGGGGATCGCCGCCGGCGGCGGGAACCAGTTTGAGCGCCAGAGCCTGGCCGGCGGTGGCCGAGAGCAGGCCCACGCGCTGGCCGTCCGGCGACCAGGAATAGTAGATGACATAGTCCGGGCTGCGGTACGCCTCCACCGCGCCGGAGCCATCCCGGCGGGCCACGTACAGGCTGTTCTGAGTCGGGTTCTGATTGGCCTGGCCTTCGTAGGCGGCAAAGGCCACTTGCTGGCCGTCCCCGCTCCAGGCCGGGACGCTGTAGATGCGGTACGCGTCCTGGCCGAGGCGCGCGTCGGTGGTCACCGCCGTCGGGTTGCTGCCGCTTTGATCTACAACGTAGATATTGCCGTCGGCGCCCAAATAAGCGATGACGCCGGCCTTGCGCTCGAAGATCGACAGAAACTCGCTCTGCGGGAGCCGCACCCCTTGCGGCAGGCACGCGCTCACGCCCAACGCCGCCACGAGCACGCCTAGAGTCCAACGCCACGAGAATTGCCGCATGGTGGCCGCCTTTCTACCCGAACCGGTCTAAAAATTCTAGCATAATGGTCCAAAATAAAACTGCCGGGCGGCAGGCCCGGCAGTTTTTCTAGCGGTTGAACGCGGCCGGCGGCTACTGCGCCCAGGCCGGGATCGGCCGGCAGCACAGCACCATCTGTTTGGCGGCGCCCACTTCATCCAGGCGCGAGACCGGCGCGGTGTGCGGCGCGGTCTGCAGCAGCTCCGGCTGGGTGTGCGCTTCCTGGGCGATCTTCACCAGGGCGTCCACAAAGAGGTCCAGGGTTTCCCGGTTCTCGGTCTCGGTCGGCTCAATCATGAGCGCGTCGTGGACGATGAGCGGGAAGTAGTTGGTGGGCGGGTGGAAGTTGTAATCGATCAGCCGCTTGGAGATATCCAGGGCGATGACGCCGGGCGCGTCCGGCCACTTGCCCTCCATCACGAACTCGTGCTTGCACAGCCGGTCATAGGGGACGTGATAGTGGGCGCGCAGTTTGCTGAGCAGATAATTGGCGTTCAGCACCGCGTTCTCGGAATTGCCGCGCAGGCCGCTGGCGCCATGGGTGCGCATATAGGTGTACGCGCGCACCAGCATGCCGAAGTTGCCCCAGAAGGCCTTCATCCGCCCGATCGATTTGGGCGGCGTGACCAGGCCGTAGTGCGGGGGCTTGCCGGGATCGGTGACGCCCAGGATGCCCACCACCGGGCTGGGGAGGAAATCCACCAGCTTGGGGGAGACGCCCACCGGCCCGGAGCCGGGGCCGCCGCCGCCGTGCGGCGTGGAGAAGGTCTTGTGCAGGTTGTAGTGCAGGACGTCGAAGCCCAGATCGCCGGGCCGCACGACGCCGACGATGGCGTTCATGTTCGCGCCGTCGCCGTAGATCAGGCCGCCGCAGGCGTGCACGGTCTGCACCACTTCCTCAATGTGCTCCTCGAACAGGCCGAGGGTGTTGGGGTTGGTGATCATCAGCCCGACGACGGTATCGTCGCAGGCGGCCTTAAGCGCGGCCAGGTCGATGTTGCCGCGCGCGTCGGACGGCAGCTCCACCACCTGCAGGCCGGCCATGCTGGCGGTGGCCGGGTTGGTGCCGTGGGCGGAGTTGGGGATCAGCATCTTGACCCGCTTGGTGTCGCCGCGGTCCAGATGATAAGCGCGCATCATCAGCACGCCGGTCAGCTCGCCCTGGGCGCCGGCCGCCGGCTGGAGGCTGCAGGCCGCGAAGCCGCCGATCTCCTTCAGCCACTCCTGCAGCTGGTGCATCAGCGCCAGGCTGCCCTGGGCCGTGTCCGGGTCCTGCATGGGGTGGTTGGCCGCGAAACCCGCCAGGCGGGCGGTGTCCTCGTTGAGGCGCGGGTTGTACTTCATGGTGCAGGACCCGAGCGGGTACATATTCGTGTCGATGGAGAAGTTGAGCTGCGAGAGGCGCGTAAAGTGGCGCACCGCCGTCAACTGGTCCACTTCCGGCAGATCCAGATCGCCGCGCAGCAGCTCGGCCGGGCAGGCCGTTTCCGGCACATCGGTGGCCGGCAGGCTGACGCCGGTGCGGCCCGGCCGGCTGAGGTCATAGATAAGGGGTTCAAGCATCGTCGTTGTTCTCCGCGAGGCTAAGGGTTAAGGGATCAAGGCCGCCGGCCTTGGCCCGGGCGCCTTCAGCCGGGGTCCTTAGCCGCCAATTTCCTTCAACGCTTCCACCAGATCGTTGATCTCGCCGCGCGAGTTCATCTCGGTGACCGCCACCAGCATGTGGTTCGCCAGGTGCGGATAATCCTGCCCCAGGTCATACCCGCCGATGATCCGGCGCTCGTTGAGCAGATGGTCGTTGATGACGCGCACCGGCTGGGGGCAGCGCACCACAAACTCCTGGAAGAACGGCCGGGATACGTCCACGCTGTAGCCGGGCAGTTCGGCGATGCGCTGGGCGGCATAATGGCTCTTGTGCCAGCACAGCTCGGCCACGCGCCGCAGGCCGTGTTTGCCCAGCGTGGCCAGGTAGATGGTGGCGGCGATGGACATGAGGCCCTGGTTGGTGCAGATATTGGAGGTGGCTTTATCGCGCTTGATGTGCTGCTCGCGCGTGGCCAGGGTGAGCACGTAGCCTTTGCGGCCGTCGTGGTCCCGGGCTTCGCCGACCAGCCGGCCGGCCATCTTGCGGACAAACTCTTTGCGCGTGGCGAAGTAGCCCAGATACGGGCCGCCGAAGGAGAGCGGCAAGCCCAGGCTCTGCCCCTCGCCCACGACGATATCGGCGCCCAACTGGCCGGGCGGCTTGAGCAGGCCCAGCGAGACCGGGTCCGCCACCACGCAGAAGAGCGCGCCGCTGGCGCGCACCTGGGCCGCCAGCGCCGCCAGGTCTTCGATCTGCCCCAGGAAGTTCGGGGACTGCACCACAAAGATCGCGGTGCCGGCGTCCACCAGGCCGGCCAGGTCGGCCGCGCCGCGGCGCAGATCGTCATCGCCGGCGATGGTCAGCCCCATGCCCTGGGTGTAAGTGCGGACCACCTGGCGGTAATGCGGGTGGACGGTGGGCGCCAGGATGATCTTCTTGCGCTTCTCGCGGTGGTGGTTATAAGCCAGGATGACGGCCTCGGCCAGGGAGGTGGCGCCATCATAGTGCGAGGCGTTGGCCACTTCCATGCCGGTCAGGGCGCAGATCATGCTCTGCCACTCGAAGATGGCCTGGAGCGTGCCCTGCGAGACCTCGGGCTGGTACGGCGTGTAGGCGGTGAGGAACTCGCCGCGCAGGATCAGGTGGTTGACAATGGAAGGCGTGAAGCGGTTGTAGGCGCCGGCGCCCAAGAACATGGGATGCCGCTGGGCGTGCTGGTTGCCCTCGGCCATCTCGCGCAGCTCCTGGAGCGTCTCCAGTTCGGAGAGCGGGCCGGGCAGGTTGAGCTGCGGGAAGCGCACGCGCGCCGGCACGTCGGTGAACAGCTCGCCGATGTCTTTGACGCCGATGGCGGCCAGCATCTCCGCGCGCTCGGGTTCGGTGTGGGGGTAGTAGCTCATAGTAATCAGTGGTCAGTGGTCAGTGATTGGTGGTCAGGGGTTGGGGGTGAGTAGTAGAGGAGCAGTGCGGACTGCCCACTGCCCACTCATCACCGCCCACTAATTAGTGTTTGCGCTCGGCGCAGTGCTGTTCGTAAGCGGCGGCGTCCAGCAGGGCGGCCAGGCCGGCCGGGTCGGTGACCGTCAGCTTGAGCAGCCAGCCCTGGCCGTACGGGTCCTGGTTGATCAGCTCCGGCTTGGTCTTGAGCTCGTCGTTGACGGCGGTGACAGTGCCGGCCACCGGCAGATAGACCTCGGAGGCCGCCTTCACCGACTCGATGGAGCCGAAGGATTGGCCGGCCGTGAGCGCGTCGCCCACGCTGGGCAGGTCCACATAGACGACGTCCGAGAGCTCGCTCTGGGCGAAATCGGACACGCCCACCGTGGCGGTGTCACCTTCAATGCGGATCCATTCGTCGGACTTGGCGTACTTCAGATCAGTGGGGAAATTCATGGGACTAGCCTCCGGGAGGAAAACAAAAAGGGACACGGCTGACAGCGCGCCGCGTCCCCTGTGCCAAACCTGAGAGATTCGCCCCGCCGGCCGGCGAGGGTTGCCCCTTCGGTGCGAACGAGAGCGGGAGCGCTCCTGTTCGGCTTTTCAGAGGGAAGTCCGGTCGGGGTCCTTTTACCTGAGAGATTCACCGTCCGAGTGCGCGCCCGGACAATTTGCCCCTTCGGTGTCCCGCGCCGGCTGGGCCGGTTTGGGCTCTCTTCCCCGATCGTGGGTTAAGTTGTGCGGGTGATTCTACGGTCCACGCCGGCCGGCGTCAAGGCGTCAGCGGTAGCGGCGCGGCACGCGCCCCAGGATGCCGCTGGTCACATCATAATTGATCGTCTGCCACTTCTCGGCCAGCTCGTCGGCGGAGAGCGCGGCCAGCTCACCGCTGGCCGCCGCCTGCCGGCCCAGCAGCACGGCCTCATCGCCGGGGCGCACCTCCGGCAGATGGCTGACGCCGACGATGATCTGATCCATGCACACCCGGCCGCGCACCGGCGCGCGCCGGCCATGCAGCAGCACTTCGTTGAGGTGCAGGGCCCGCCGGTAACCATCGGCGTAACCGACCGCGAGCGCGGCCACGGTCTCCGGTGCGCGCGTCACATAGTAATGGCCGTAGCTGATGCCCTGGCCGGCCGGCAGGTGCTTCACCTGGGTGACGCGCGCCTTCCAGGTGAGCGCGGGCTGAAACTCCGGCGGACAGGGCGTCTCGGCCGAGGGGTGCAGACCATACAGCGCAATGCCCATCCGCACCGCGTCGAAGCGCGCGCCCGGCAACGTGAAGGCGGCGGCGGAGTTGGCGGCATGCACCCAGCGCGGCCGCTCCGGCAGCGCGGCCAAAACCGCCTCAAAGCGCGCCAGCTGGGCCGGCGCCGAACTCGGGTCGGCCGGGTCCAGGCGCTCATCGGCGCGCGCAAAGTGCGTGAAGACGCCCTCCACCGCCAATCCATCCAGGGCGCGCAAGGCGCGATACAGCGCCGGCGCGTCGGCGGGCAGGACGCCCAGCCGGCCCATGCCCGTATCAACCTTGAGATGCACGCGCGCCGGCTGCCCCATGGCCCGCCCGGCCGCCGCGCACGCCTGCCCGCCGGCTTCGTCCACCACGGTGAGCGTCAGCGCGTGCGCCAGCGCCTCGGCCGCGGCCTCGGGCGGCGTATAGCCCAGCACTAGGATGGGCGCGGTCAAGCCGGCGGCGCGCAGGGCCAGGCCTTCATCGGCGCGGGCGACGGCCAGCCAGGCGGCGCCGGCCTCGGCCGCGGCCTGCGCCACGCCCGCCGCGCCATGCCCATAGGCGTTGGCCTTCACTACGGCCATTACCCGCGTGCCGGTCAGCGCCGCCATGCGGCGGACGTTATTGCGGAGCGCGGCTTGGTCAATCTCGAGCCAGGTCAGAGGCGGCATAGTCCCACCGAAGAATCAGCGCGGCGGATGAACGCGCACTCTACCGGCAAAGGCCGCGCCCGGCAACCCCTGGGGGTCAACGGGTATAATCGCGCAGTTGATGACCCTGCCGATTGCGTTTGTCTTGGGGCTGGTGGTTTTGGCCGGCGGCCTGCTGGTCACGGAACGGGTGCGCCCGGACCTCTTGGCCATGCTGCTGCTGGTGACCCTGGGCCTGACCGGGCTGGTGGCGCCGGAAGATTTGTTCACGGGCTTCAGCCGCAACGCCGTCATCACCATCCTGGCCTTGTTCATTATCACGGACGGCCTGGAACGCACGGGCGCTACCCGCTGGCTGGGCCGGCGCTTGCAGCGCGCCGCCGCCGGCGGCGAGGCGCGCACCGTGCTGGTGGTGATGGTGGCCACTGCCGCGCTCTCGCTGGTGATGAACAACATCGCGGCGGCGGCGGTGCTCCTGCCGGTGACGATGGGCCTGGCGCGCCAGAAGAAGATCCTGCCCTCCAAGCTGCTGATCCCGGTGTCGTTTGGCTCGC
>JAGOBN010000151.1 GCA_017999235.1 Anaerolineales bacterium
GGGGTGAGCCGCGCCCGGCTGGTGAGCAAATCGGCGGCGTGCATGCTGGGCGGGGTGATTAAGTGCCGACCCGGATGCCGCCGTCCACGCGCAGGGTGACGCCGGTGATGAAGCTGGCCTCATCCGACGCCAGGAACAGGTAGGCGTTGGCGATATCGCTCGGTTCGCCCATGCGCCCCAGCGGGGTGCGGGCCTTCATGCCGTCGATCACTTTCTCCGGCATGGCCTTCACCATCTCCGTGGCCGTGAAGCCGGGGGCCACGGCGTTGACGCGCACCTGAAAACGGCCCAGCTCACGCGCCCAGACCTTGGTCATGCCGATGACGCCGGCCTTGGTGGCCACGTAGTTGGTCTGGCCGAAGTTGCCGTCCTCGCCCACCACCGAGGAGGCGTTCAGAATGACGCCGCTGTTCTGGCGCATCATCACCGGCGCCACGGCCTGCGTGCAGTTGAAGACGCCCTTGAGGTTGACCGAGATCACCAGGTCAAAATCGGCCTCGGACATCTGTTTGACCACCTGGCCGTCCTGGAGCTTGACCAGCTGGCCGTCGCGCAGGACGCCGGCGTTGTTGACCAGCACATCCACGCGCCCAAACTGCGCCACCGCCGCGTCCACCCAGCGCTGGACATCGGCGCGGTCCGCGACGTTGACCTTGGCGAAGCTGGCGCGCGGCCCGAGGGCGGCGGCCGTGGCCTGGCCGGCGGTCTCGTTCATATCGCCGATGACGACTTGCGCGCCTTCGGCCACAAATTTCTCGGCCGTGGCCCGGCCGATGCCGGCGGCGCCGCCCGTGATGAGGGCAACACGATCTTTGAGACGCATAGTGGCTCCTGGGTTGGGACCCGACGTCTGGGCAGGCTGAATTGATCTGGGACGAGCTGACTAACCGCCAATCTAACGTTAGGCGGTTACGGGGGGGTTACAGCGGTTCGAGGTCCTTGGCCAGCACCAGCACCTCGCCTTCCGCCGCTGTCTGGCCGGCGGGGGTGAGGCACTCGGCGCGCAGGTCCACCAGGTCCTTTTCCGGCCGCAGGCGCGTGATGGTCACGCGCGCCGTCAGGGTTGCGGCGGCGCCGGCCGGCGCCGGGAAGCGCAGCCGCAGTTTGAGCCAATTGGTGCCGCGGCCGGGCAGCCGGGTGCCCAGCAGGGTGGACCACAGGCTGCCCAGCAGGGGGCCGGGCAGGGCGCCGGGGGCCGGCGCGAACAAGGGGCCGGGGTCGCCGGCCAGGGCCGCGTAGGCGGCCAGATCAGCGTCGGTATAGCGGCGGCTCAGGGCGACGGTCTGGCCGAGGGCCAGGTGTTTATAAGCGGCGGCCGACTCGGGAGCCGTGGGCGGGCCGGCCGGCGCGGCCTCCAGCGGTTGAACGCCGGGCGCCCAGACGCGCGCCGTGCCTTCGCAGGCCAGGTCGCCGTGGGTGTGAAAGATGAGCGTGGCGAGCTCAAGCTGGCCGGCCGCCGCGCCGGTCACCGCCAGCCGCACGGTCAGCGGCTCGTCCGCATAGGTCGGCGTGGGGAATTTGAGCGTTTGTTCGATCTGCAGGGCGCCGGGCAGGAAGCGGCTGACGGCCCCGCACAAGACGCTGTACAGCAGCATGCCGTGCGCCACCGGCCGGCCGAAGCGCGACCGGGCCGCGAAGGCCGGGTCCACGTGAATCGGGTTATCGTCGCCGCTGAGGGCCGCAAAGCGGTCAAAGTCGGTTTGCGTCAGCCGGCGCGCGAACGTGGCGGTCTGGCCGAGGCGGGCGGGCGGGTTACTGTCCATGGGCGGCGCGCAGGTCCCCTTTGACCACCTTGCCGGCCGGGTTGCGCGGGAGCTGATCCACGAACACGACGGATTTCGGCACTTTGTAGCGCCCGAGGTTGGCGCGGCAGTGGGCCAGGATCGCGGCTTCGTCCAGCGTCTGCCCGGGTTTGAGCACCACCACCGCCCGGCCGACCTCGCCCCATTTTTCATCCGGCACGCCGATGACGGCGGCTTCGGCGATGGGCGTCAACTGGTACAGGACGTTCTCGACCTCGGCCGGGTAGACGTTCTCGCCGCCGGAGATGAACATGTCCTTCCAGCGGTCCACGATGGTGTAATAGCCGTCCGGGTCGCGGCGGGCCACGTCGCCGGAGTGCAGCCAGCCGTCCACGATGGCGGCGGCCGTGGTCTCGGGCTGCTGCCAGTAACCGGGGGTGACGCCCGGGCCTTTGATCAGCAGCTCGCCGGCCTCGCCCGCCGGCACGTCCTGGCCGGCCCGGTCCACGATGCGGGTCTCGACGTGCAGCTGCGGTTTGCCCACGGCCCCGAGCTTGCTCACCGGGAAATCGCGCTCCATGATAAAGACGGTCGGCCCGGTCTCGGTCATGCCAAAGCCAAAGCGGATGCGGATCCCGCGGTCGTAATACATCCGCAGCAGGCTGGTGGGCATAGGGGCCCCCCCGCACGCCCACGAGCGCATGCGGGTGAGATCGGTGGCCGCGAACTCCGGGTGCTGGCTGAGGAACAGGTACACGGCCGAAACCCCAAAGAAGGCCGTGGCTTGTGTGGCCAGCAGGCGCAGGGTCTCGCTCGGCTCAAAGGCGCGCTGGATCAGGGCCGTGGCGCCGGCGTGGAAGCTGGGGTTGGCGTACATGTTCAGCCCGCCGGTGTGGAAGCACGGCAGCAGGTTGAGGGTGATATCGTCGGAGGTCAGGTCGATGGCGCCGCCGATGTTGAGGGCGTTGTAGAGCACCATGCCGAAGGTCTGCAGCACGCCCTTGGGCCGGCCGGTGGTGCCGGCCGTGTACAGGATGTGCCACACGTCGCTCAGGGGGCGGGCCGGCATGACCACGGGCCGGCCGGAGGCCTGTGCCAGGGCGGTTTCATACGCGGCTTCGCCGGCGGGCGCGGCCGGCGCCAGCGTCATCACCCGGCTCAGGCCCAGGCGCTGCTTGAGCGTCGCGGCGGTGTCGGCGAAGGGCGCGTCATAGATCAGGGCGCCGGGCGTGGAGTCGCGCAGGATATAGTCCAGCTCCGGCACGGCCAGGCGCCAGTTCAGGCACACCAGGGTGACGCCGGCCTTGGCGCACCCCCACAGGATTTCAAAATAGTCGGACGAGTTTTGGGCGAGCAGAGCCACCCGGTCGCCGGGCTGCAAGCGCCACTCCGCGCGCACGAACTCAGCGAAGCGGCTGGCGCGCAGGTGGAACTCCGGATAGGTGAAGCGCCGGCCGGTGGCGGCATCGATCAGGGCCGTCTTCTCTGGGCGCAGCTCCGCTTGTTTGGCAAGCCAATCAAAAGTGTACATGCCCCGGGTCTCCAGCCGCGCTCAGGCGCGAAAAGCCAGGAAGGTCGCCGGCGTATCACCCACCTGGTGCCGCACAAATTCGGCGGTCACCGGGGTGCCGATGGCGATGCTGGCCGGGCGCCGGGCGTCTACCCCCAGCAAGCGGGCACTGATCTTGACGCCCTCCTCCAGCTCGACGATGGCGCTGCAATACGGGTTCTCGCGGCTGAAACCCTCGGCCGCCAGCGCGCTGGGCGGCACGGACACCGCCGTGAACGCCACCAGCCGGCCGCGGCCGGAGGTGGCGGCCCATTCCATCAAGTCGCTGCGGCAATAGGAACAGACCGCGCGCGGCGGGAGGTGCAGGGCGCCGCAGTGGGTGCAGTGGGCGGCCATCAATTGGCCTTCGGCCAGGAATTGGTAGAACGAGGCCGGCGTGAAGGGGCGGTTTATGGACATGGTTATCGGTGAGTCGGGAGAAGAAGTGGTTAGGGATGAGTGGTTAGTGATCAGTGGTTAGTGATCAGGTTGTGGTTTATAAGCACCGCTACTTACTACTGGCCACCAGCCACTGACCACTGGCCACTGACCACTGGCCACTGACCACTGGCCACTGACCACTGGCCACTGGCCACTGACCACTGACCACTAACCACTGGCCACTGACCACTAACCACTGGCCGCTACTCAGGAACGGCGCTCGAAGATATGCACGGCGGCGGTATTGCCGGTCCCCCCGACGTTGTGGGTGAGCGCCAGGGCCAGATCGCCGGGGACTTGCCGGAGGCCGGCCTCGCCGCGCATCTGCTTCCAGACCTCCACCGCTTGCGCCACGCCGGAGGCGCCCACCGGATGCCCCTTGGATTTCAGGCCGCCGGAAGTGTTGATGGGCTTGGCGCCCAGCCGTGCGGTCACGCCGTCTTCGGCCATGCCGTAGCCGGTGCCGGGCGCGAAGAACCCCAGGTCTTCCGACGCGATCACCTCGGCGATGGTGAAGCAATCGTGGACCTCGGCGAGGCGGATATCCCGGGGCGTGACGCCGGCCATCTGGTAGGCCTGCTGGCCGGCCAGTTTGGCGGCCGTCAGGGTGGTCAGGTCGGCGCGGTCATGCAGGGAAGCGTCCGAAGCCTGGCCGGAGCCGACGAGATAAATGGGATGGTCGGTGAACTCGCGCGCGCGGTCGGCGGCCACCAGCAGCACGCAGGCGGCGCCGTCCGTGATGGGCGAGCAGTCAAACAGGCGCAGGGGCCAGGCGATCATCGGGTTGGCGGCGTCGTCGTGGAAGAAATCCATCTCGTTCTGCCACGCGGGCGCCGGCTTGCCCTTTTTGAGCGCGGCGGCCACGCGCCCCTTCATCCAGTCCGCAATGGTCACCTGGAACTGGGCCTTGGGGTTGAGCGCGCCGTTGCTGTGGTTCTTCAGCGCCACCTGCATCAAGTGCTCGGGCTGCATGCCATAGCGGTGCATATAGGCGGTGGCGATGGCGGCGTAGAACCCGGGGAAGGTGAAGCCGGCCGGGATCTCATAGGTTACGTCGCCGGCGGCGGCCAGGGTATCGGTGACCTCGGCCGTCGGCAGCTTGGTCATGCGCTCGAAGCCGCCCACCACCACCATGTCCGCCATCCCGGAGGCGATGGCCATGACGCCCTGCCGCAGGGCCACGCCGCCGCTGGCGCAGGCGTCCTCCACGCGGGTGGCGGCCGCCGGCAGCAAGCCGACCGCGTCGGCGGCCAGCGGGGCGTTGTGGGCCTGGCCTTCAAACCGGTCGCTGGAGAAATTGCCCAGAAAGAGCGCGTCCACGCCGGCCGGGTCAAAACCCTTGTCCACTGAGCGGCGCAGCTCTTGATAGGCCTCCACAAACAGATCGCGGCCGGTCTTGTCCGGGAAAGCCCCGAACGGGCTCATGCCGGCGCCGACCACGGCGATGCCGCGGGAGAGGGGAGAAGATTTAAGGGGCATAAAATAACCGGGCCAATCACCCAACTCCGGTGAGCGAATTGGGTGATTGGGTGATTAAGGGCCGAAAGTTACCCGAGGTGCGCGGACAAGGCGGTCAGGAATTCGGCCGGCTTCTCGACGTAGGGCGTGTGGCCGGCGTCGGCGATGACCACTTCCTTGAACGCGCCGCCCTGGGCCTGATATTTCTCCAGCACCGCGCGGGTCTGGCCCACCATCGGCTGCGGCGGATAGACTTCGGCGCCGGGCCAGCCCGGCACATAGCCCAGTTGGCCGAGGGTGCCCAGGTCAAAGAACGAGTTGTCGCCCACGATCATGTCGGAGTCGCCGCGCACCCACAGGATAGCGGGCTTGGGGCTGGCGGCGAGGAAGCGCTTGACCGAGTCGCCCACGTACTTGGGCGAGAGGGCGTTGATGGGGCCGTAGACGCCGGGCGCCACGTTGGGCCAATTGGCGGACGGCACGAAATCGCCCGGGTATTTATCCGGGCCGACCTTTTCGGTCAGCAGGGAGGAGAGCAGGTCTTCCTCGCGGGCCGGCTTGAAGGGCGGCTTCCAATAGAACGAGTTCATCACTACGCGGGGCGAGGCCTGCGGGTTATCAGTGGAGCGGTCGCCGGCCGCCATCAGCTTGGGGAAGTCCGCGTTGACCACCCCGCCGCCCGAGCCGGCGAAATCCGGATAGTTGGGCGTGCCGTCCAGGTCCTTGCTGCCGCCAAAGCCGTAGGGTGAGCCGGGGTCCACCAGGGTGGCGGAGAGCACGTCGGCGGCGGCGGCCCCGATCAGGCTGAAGATGATGGCGCCGCCCATCGAGTGGCCGACGACGTGATAGCGGGCCACGCCCAGGGCCTGGGTCAGGGCGCGCAGGTCGTCCACCCAGTCGCCGCAGCCGCGCGTGGCGTCGATGAGCTTGTCTTCCGTGTCGCCGTAGCCGCGCAGGTCGGGCGCGATGCCGCGGAAGCCGGCCGGCAGCTTGAGCATGATGTCTTCCCAATAGGTGGCGGAAGAGGCATTGCCGTGGAGGAACAGGACGGGCGTGCCGGCCTCCGGGCCGCTGAACAGCACGTGCATCTTCAGGCGCGGGGTTTCAACCATGCGGGAGGTAATGCCGGGCAGGGTCGGGACGGTAGGCATAAGAGGCTCCTGGGGAAGAAATTGGGTGAGTCCGGAATTGGGTGATTGGAAGAAGGTTATTTGAAGCGGATCGCCAGCTCCCGTTTGAGAATTTTGCCCATGCTGGAAAGCGGCAGGGCGTCCACAAACTCTACGCGCTTGGGAACTTTATAGCGGGCCAGCCGACTCTGCAAATGCTGGAGGAGCTCCGCGGCGGTGGCGCCGGCGCCGGGTTTGAGCACCACGCACGCCAGGCCGACCTCGCCCCATTTTTCATCCGGCACGCCAATGACCGCGCACTGGCCGACGGCGGTGTGCTCGTACAGCGCCTTTTCGATCTCCACCGGGTAGACGTTCTCGCCGCCGGAGATAAACATATCCTTCTTGCGGTCCACGATGAAATAAAAGCCGTCCGCGTCCACGCGGGCCAGGTCGCCGGTGTGGAACCAGCCCTCGGCATCCACGGCCTCCTGGCTGGCTTCCGGGTTATTGAAATAGCCGGAACTCATGGACGGCCCCTTGAGCACCAGTTCGCCCACGCCGCCGGCGGGCAGGGGCCGGTTGTCGTCGTCCACCACGCGCGCGTCCACAAAGTAGTTGGGCTGGCCGATGCTGCCGGCCTTGGCCTCGGCGTGCTCCGGCCCCATGCTGAAGATGCCGGGGCCGAACTCGGTCATGCCAAAGCCCTGTTTGAAGACCACGCCGTGCTGTTCCCGGTAAGCGTGGATCACGGGGATGGGCAGGGGCGCGCCGCCGCTGGTGAGGAAGCGCACGGTCTGGAAGGACGTGGCCGCGAACCGGGGCGCTTGCAGCATGAGCTGGTACTGCGTGGGCACGCAGAAGAACAGCGTCACCCGCTCCCGCTCGATCAGGTCCAGCATCTCGTCCGGCGTCCACTTACGCATGATGATGACCGTGCCGCCCAGGGTGAGCAGGGGCAGGGTGTAGACCAGCAGGCCGCCGGTGTGGAACATGGGCGTGTGGGTCAGGGTGATATCGCCGCGCTGCAGCTCGTGGACGATGGTGTTGAGCGTGTTCCAGGCGATCATGCGGTAGGAGACCTGGGCGCCCTTGGGCAGGCCGGTGGTGCCGCCCGTGAACAGCAGGCAGACGATGTCTTCGGCCTCGACCGTCTCCGTCGTCACGGGCTCGGCCGGCTGCGCGAGCAGCACCGGCTCGTAGAGCTGGCTGGCCGGCAGGCCGGCGCCGTCCAGGTGGAGATAGCGGCCGATGGCGTGCGGCGTGCCGCGGGTGGCGGCCTCGATCTCGGCCACGCTGGCGCGGAACTCGTCGGAGAAGAGCAGGGCCTTGGGCTGGGTGTTGGCGATCAGCTCGGTCAGCTCGCGCCAATGGCTGCGCCAGTTGTAGGGCACGAAGACCGCGCCCAGCTTGGCGCAGGCGAAGAAGGCGTCCAGAAACTCCACGCCGTTCAGAGCCAGCATGCCCACCCGGTCGCCGCGCCGGACGCCGGCCGTATCCCGCAGCCAATGGGCCAGGCGGTTGGCGCGCGCATTCAGGGCGCGATAGGTGAAGCGGCCGGCCGCGCCTTTGGCCACATCCACCACCGCCAGCGCTTCCGGCCAATAGCGTTCGCCGCGTTCCATCCAGTCGCCGATGTACATAGTGATGAGTAGTGAGTGATGAGTGATGAATGGACAGAAGTTAGCGAGGTAGTTTGGCTAGGAGGCCGTAAATCATCCGGCGGACTTCAGTGATGCGGTCTTCGGCCTCGGCCGCCTCCGCCGGCGAAATATAGGTCAACTCCTGCGCGATGACAA